>JAHXHF010000295.1 GCA_025656895.1 gamma proteobacterium symbiont of Bathyaustriella thionipta | reverse complement strand
AGTCGGGCATAGCTGGTACGCAGAATTTTATTTTCGGGATAGTCCTGCAGTGCCGTTTTCAACACAGCCAGTGCTTTTTCCGGTTGTTTATTCTGTTGATAAATAGAGCTTTTAAGCGCAACAGGCTTGCTCCAGCCTGGCTTCAAACGCAAGGCATGATCCAGTTCACTGAATGCCAATTCACTTTTTTCAGCATGTACGGCCAATAGAGCTACTGCATAATGGGCTTTAGCCTGATCCGGATAATCAGCCGCCAACTGCTGCATGGCACTCAGTGCGCGCGTCTTGTTTTCATCTTTACTGAGCAGGTTGGCTATCTGTAAAAAACCATCTGCTCCCTGCTTGTTCATGCCTGTTATCACGCTTTTCAGGTAAGGCAGAGCTTGTGCAAGCTGATCCTGATGAACCAACACCGCACCGATAATTTGCATGGCGGCCAGATCATCGGGAGACAACTCCAGCCACAAGCGGGCGGCTTCGAGTACTTGCTGGTCATTTTCCAGAAAAGCCGCAATACGACTGGCTTTCTCGGCGGCCTGCGGGCTGCGTGATAAACGTGCAGCCTGCATGTATTCATCATAGGCCAGCGGTAAATCACCCCGTTGTCCGGCTATTTCACCTGCCAGCACGCTGTACACCAGTTCCGCTGATAAATCTGACTTCAGCGGTGTTTTTTCAGCCAGCGGCTGCTTCACAGCTGTGCGTGAGTCTGCCGATGATTTAATCGCCTGCGACTGACAACCCGCCAGCACCGCGATCAACAACAGGCCGGCAATCAGCCGGACTTTAAAATTTATCGTTACTTTCAGCATATTGCTTTTAGCCATATTACAAAATTAAACCATAGGTTAGAGCGGAAGTATAAGCCCCAACTGCTATCACGAACAAACAGGCTAGCCCGGATGTTTCTCCCGGGAACGCGATGATCGTGCCGGAATCGTTGTTCAGCCGTGGATTTGCGATTGAGTCAATAGCACAAGCTATTGATGATTGAGCAAATACTGCGGCTGGGCGGCGAGACCGGTGCGAGGGCGCGTTCAGCGGTGCCCGGTTACACTTCGTACCTTGCTTACTATTCGCTGAATCATCATGAACGACAATGGCTAAGCTTAATTTCAGAGCGACCGGGTGAAATATCCGGGCCAGGATGCATGGCTTGTTTAAATCCCATAAACTATCCACTGCAGAGCCTCGCTTTGTAGGGACAATTTGCTCAACCCAGCAAGATCAGCAGACTCCCGGACAGGTATTTGCTAAGATGGGGTTGTATAATAAATTTACAATCACGAACCGTACTTTGAAAAGACTGATTAACTCTCCATGAATCTGATTGCGCTTGGTCTGAATCACCAGACAGCACCTGTAGACTTTCGTGAACGTACCGCCTTTGCGCCGGACGTGATTGGCGATGCGCTGAGAAATCTGCAGGCCCGTGATTACATTTCCGAAGCAGCCATTCTGTCTACCTGTAACCGTACCGAAATCTACTGTGCGGTTACTCATGATGATGGCGCCGCTGATGTTGAAAAATGGATGGGCTCCTTTCACGACATAGAACAAAAACAATTATCCCCCTACCTGTATTTGCATCGGGATAATGAAGCTGTACAGCATCTGTTTCGAGTCGCCTGCGGGCTGGACTCCATGGTGCTGGGTGAGCCACAGATTCTCGGTCAGGTTAAAATGGCGTATCAGACCGCAACTGCCGCGACCACCACCGGGAAGCTGCTGCGGCGTCTTTTTCAACATACTTTTGCTGTTGCCAAACAGGTACGCACGGATACCAGTATCGGCAACAGCCCGGTATCCGTGGCTTTTGCCGCAGTTGATATGGCCCGCCGCATCTTCAGTGATCTTAGCCGCCAGACCGTATTACTGGTAGGCGCGGGTGAAACCATAGAACTGGCGGCCAGGCATCTGCAGCAACAGGGCATTGGTCGTATCATTGTGGCCAACCGCACACTGGAACGCGCACAACAACTGGCCAACCATTTTAACGGCAGCGCCATCACCCTGACCGATATGTCCAGCCATCTGGCTGAGGCTGATATGGTTATATCTTCTACTGCCAGCCCTATCCCCGTATTGGGCAAAGGTGCGGTTGAGCGCGCTTTAAAAGCCCGTCGTCATCAACCCATGCTGATGATTGATATTGCGGTACCCCGCGATATTGAACCGGAAGTGGCCGATCTGAATGATATTTATCTGTACACCGTGGATGACCTGAAAGAGGTTATTCAGGAAAACCTGGCTTCACGCCGGGAAGCCGCCGAACAGGCCGAAGAAATTATTTCGCGGGAAACCGACAGCTTTGCGGCCTGGGTGCGTTCACTGGATGCCATCACTCTCATCCAGGATTATCGCGGTCAGGCCACCAGCACCCGTGATGAAGTCCTGCAAAGAGCACTGCGCCTGCTGAATAACGGTAAATCAGCCGAAGAAGCCCTGCGTTTTCTGGCACATACGCTCACCAACAAACTGTTACACACACCCAGCGAACAAATCCGCAAAGCCGGTGCCAATGGTGAAACCGAATTATTGCAAGCCGCCAATGCCTTGCTGCACAACAAAAAAAACAGCTCCCAATGAAACAGTCCATTCGTTTCAAGCTGGATCGGCTGGCCGAGCGCTTCGAAGAAATTACCGCTTTAATGTCGGATGCCTCGGTACAATCGGATGCCCGGCAATTCCGCGAGCTGGGACAGGAATACGCCCAACTGCAAAACCTGATCACGCCTTATCAGACCTATAGAGATGCCGAAAACAGTGCGGCCAGTGCCCGGGAAATGCTGCAAGACCCGGAAATGCGTGAACTGGCAGAAGAAGAACTACAGCAAAGCAAAGCGGACATGGCCGAGCTGGAACCACAATTGCTGCGCCTGTTACTGCCTGCCGACCCCAATGACCAGCGCAATATCTTTCTTGAAATCCGTGCCGGTACGGGAGGCGCGGAAGCCGCTATTTTCAGTGGAGATTTGTTGCGCATGTATATACGCATGGCCGAACTGAACCACTGGCAAACCGAATCTATTAGTGAAAGTGCCGGTGAACACGGCGGCTTCAAAGAAGTGATTTACCGCATCAGCGGACAAAATGTTTTTTCCCGGCTTAAATTTGAATCCGGTGTGCATCGTGTACAGCGAGTACCGGAAACCGAATCACAGGGGCGCGTACACACTTCCGCCTGTACCGTAGCGGTTATGCCGGAAGTGGATTCGGTGGATGAAGTGGACATCAACCCGGCTGATTTACGTATCGATACCTACCGGGCTTCCGGCGCGGGCGGTCAGCACGTTAATAAAACCGATTCTGCTGTACGCATTACCCACCTGCCCACAGGCACCGTGGTGGAATGTCAGGATGAGCGCTCTCAACACAAAAACAAGGCGCGCGCCATGTCCCTGCTGCAAGCCCGCATACTGCAAAGCCTGCAGGATGAACAGCAGCGTGAACAGGCAAACTCACGCAAATCCCAGGTAGGCAGCGGGGATCGTTCGGAACGTATTCGCACTTACAATTTTCCGCAAAACCGTGTTACGGATCATCGCATCAACCTGACTTTATACAAGCTGGATGAAATTATGGCCGGTCATCTGCAACAGCTAATTACCCCGCTTATTCAGGAATCACAGGCAGAAGCACTGGCCGCATTGGCTGATGCCGACTGAGTCAGATCTACAGACTCCCAGTATTGCTCAACTGCTGGCTCAGGCCACGCGCGTACTGAGCGACCGGCCCGATATCCAGCCCCGTTTTGAAAGTGAATTGCTGCTGGCGCATGTGCTTAAAGTAAACCGCAGCCATTTGTTTGCTTTTCCCGAAAAAAAACCGGCAACCCGCCAGTCCGGGCATTTTCTACAGCTTGTCGAACAACGCAGAGCCGGCCAGCCCATTGCCTACCTGACCGGCCAGCGTGATTTCCATGCGATCCAGCTACAAATCAATGCCGATGTTTTAATTCCGCGCGCGGATACCGAGTTACTGGTGGATACAGCCATAGATTTGCTTGAAAACCGCCCTCAGGCACGTATTCTGGATTTAGGCACCGGCAGTGGCGCAGTTGCCCTGGCGCTGGCTCACGCCCTGCCACAGGCGCACATCAGCGCAACCGATATCAGTCAGCCGGCGCTACAGATTGCCGAACAAAACCGCCAGGCGCTGAAACTGCCCCCCGTCCACTTTTTTCAGGGTAACTGGTTCACGGCCCTGCCCGCAGAAACAGCCCGCTTTGATATGATTGTCAGCAATCCACCTTATATCGCCCGACACGACCTGCATCTGCAACAGGGCGATTTGCGCTTTGAACCGCAGCAGGCGCTGGTTTCCGGCAAGGATGGTCTGCAGGACATTCGTATTATTATTGAGCAGGCCGCCACCTGGCTGCGTCCAAACGGCTGCTTGTTGCTGGAACACGGCTATCAGCAGGCCGATGCGCTCAAACAGTTGTTCAAACAGCACGGTTACCGTGCAATCAACAACTTACGTGATCTGAATCAGCAAGCGCGTGTCACGCTTGCACAAATCTGACAAACATTCTTTCTAATACTTGCATTTCAACCTCATCTATTTGCATACTTAAAGCATGGAAAAAACAGCCTCCGAGCACATCAAGCAGCGCGAAATCGAATTTGCCGAGCCACACCCGGATCCGCAGCAGGCACATTCTGCCGCAGCACTGCTACTTGAGATTCCGGGAATCTTGCAAACTGACGCTCAGTCGGCAGTGTTTCTGCACATACAATATGATTTGCGCGAAGTCACCCTGCAAATGATCGAGGAAGGTCTGTGCGAAGTCGGTTTTCATCTGTCCAATCGCTTGCTGCATCGCATTCGCCGTTCGCTTTTCTATTACAGCGAAGAAGTACAACGCAGCAATCTGGGTTGCCCGCGCGGCAACAGTAACTGTACGCAAAAGATATTCATCTCGCATTACGAGCGCGGTTCACACGGTTGCCGTGATCAACGCCCTGAACATTGGCGCAATTACCGCTGATTGCGGCCTGTCTCACGTATGCAGGATGCACAGCTTAGTCGTTACAGCCGCCAGATCATGTTGCCGGAACTGGATATACAGGGGCAGCAGCAGCTCAACAACAGCCATGTAGCCATTATCGGTATGGGTGGATTAGGCTCACCGGCGGCTATGTATCTGGCCGCTGCCGGTATCGGGCAATTAACCCTGTGTGACTTTGACCGGGTTGATCTCTCCAACCTGCAACGCCAGATTCTGCACAACAGCCATGATATTGGTAAACACAAAACCGTCTCGGCGCAACAACACCTGCAGGCTCTGAATCCGGAATGCCGCATTGTGCAAATCCAGCAGAAAATGCACTTGAGTAAGATGTCAGAACTTGCCGCTAATGCCGATGTACTGCTGGACTGCACGGACAACTTTGCCAGCCGCTTCGCGCTCAATCAGGCCTGTGTTGAGCAGGCCACTCCGCTGGTCAGCGCGGCGGCCATTCGCTGGGAAGGACAAATCAGTGTTTTCAGCAACGAGCCTGATTCCGCCTGCTACCAGTGTCTGTATCCCGCTGAGGGAGAAGAAAACCAGAACTGTGTCAACAATGGCGTTATCGCACCACTGGTGGGCATCATGGGCAGCATGCAGGCCCTTGAATGCATCAAGCTCATTACCGCTACAGGGTCTACACTGAAAGGACGCCTGCTCACTTTGAACGCGCTGGACATGAGCTGGCGGGAATTTAAATTTCTTAAAGACCCTGACTGCAAGGCCTGTTCGCATGCACACTCATGAAAAACTGATTGAGCGATTTTACCAGTCTTTTCAAAAACGGGATGCCGCCGGCATGCTGGACTGTTACCACCCGGATATTCACTTCAGCGATCCGGTTTTTACCGACCTGCAGGGCGCCCAGGCCGCTGCAATGTGGCGTATGTTATGCGCCAATGCCAGAGATTTTTCACTGCAATACAGCGATATTCACGCCGATGATGAAAGCGGCAAAGCCCATTGGGAAGCCCGTTACACCTTCTCTCAAACCCAACGCCCGGTTCACAACCGTATTGAGGCAAGCTTTCGCTTTCAGGACGGAAAAATCATCTCTCACCAGGATGACTTCAATTTCTGGCTGTGGAGCCGCATGGCACTGGGGCCAGCCGGACTATTACTGGGCTGGACACCTGTTCTAAAAACCAAAGTTCGCAATAGCGCCCATCGTAATCTGCAGAAGTTCATACATAAACACCCGGTTTAATTGACATAGATCAATTATTAGGGCATAAATAATGCAAGTCCCTATCAGGAAACGGCCTTGCATAAGCGCGTATTCAGTACATTTTTTTGCCCGCCACTGATTGTCTGTCGGCTGGCTTGTCATACCAGCTGTGCGTCACCGGTATCGGTTATCTGGCTGGCGGCAGTCGCTGCCCTGATTCTGGGTCTGCTGGGCGGCCCTGCACTGCACGGCGGATTGGGCTGGGGCAGTTTGTCAGTAGCCTCGGCTCTATGGGTGATAGCGGCTCTATGGGCCTGGTGCGCGACCCGTTCCTTCAAGGAAGATAGCTGCCAGTTATAACAACAAGCCTGTCGCAGACCCGGCAGATCAAGCCTTAGAGTAGATGACTTACCAAACCATCCGCCAGTTTGGGTTCAAACCAGGTGGATTTGGGCGGCATGACTTCATTGATGTCAGCAACCGCCATCAGATCGGTCATGGCGGTTGGAAACAGGGAAAAAGCCAATGCCATTTCACCGCTATCCACGCGCTTTTCCAGACCTTCTAGACCCCGTATGCCACCAACAAAATCAATACGTTCATCAGTACGCTGATCAGTTATAGCCAGAATCGGCTCAATCAGATTGTGTGCCAACAAACTGACATCCAGCCGGGCCACCGGATCTTGCTGCGGAATCAAATCCGGCTTTAGTGTCAGTCGATACCATTGATGCTTCAGATACAGGCCGAATTCTGCTGCTTTGGCCGGTTTTACCGCCGCAGCAGAAGGACTGACCGTAAAGTTTTTCCCGACAGCTTGCAGGAAAGTTTGTTCATCCAGTCCATTCAGATCACGTACCACACGGTTGTAATCCAGTATCTGCATCTGATCATGCGGAAAAATAACCGTTAGAAAATAATTATAGGCTTCCTCGCCCGTATGATCAGGATTGGCGGCCTTGCGTGCAGCAGCAACGCGTGAGGCCGCCGCGGAACGATGATGACCATCCGCCACATACAGGGCTGGCATGGCATCAAATAATTCGGTCAGACGGGCTATAGGGGCGTCATCCCGCATGACCCACAGTTCATGACGCACACCATCTTCGGCCAGCACATCCACATCGGCCGGATTTTGCGTAGTGCCCTGCAACAATGCATCCACTTCCTGTTGCGCATGGTAAACCAGAAAGACCGGGCCGGTCTGGCAGTTCATGGCGTCAATCTGGCGCACCCGGTCATCTTCTTTTTTCGGGCGGGTAAATTCATGCTTTTTAATCCGGTTTTGATCATAAGCCTCTACCGAGGCCGCAGCCACCAGTCCGGTTTGCACATGCTCGCCCATGGTCAGGCGGTAGATGTAATAGCAAGCCTTGTCATCCTGTTGCAGCACCGCTTGCGCACGCAGGTTGCGCATATTTTCGGCGGCTTTGGCATACACTTCTGCCGCATAAGGATCGGTATCTTCCGGCAGATCAATCTCCGGCCGGGAAATATGCAAAAAACTCCAGGGCTTGCCGGCCGCCATGCTTCGCGCTTCTGCAGCGCTCATCACATCATAAGGAGGCGCGGCCACATCATGGGCACGACCATCGGTCGGGCGTAGCCCGGCAAAAGCACGAATCAAATGGGACATAGAGGTTTCCTGTAGAAATTTTTAAAGCAGAAAGAACAGACTCAATCGCGTTCTTCTATCCAGGCCATCTGGATGGCCTCAAGAATTTTTTCGCCGGAATGTTCCGGTTCATCATCAAACTCGGTCAGTTGCAAGACCCAGTTTCTAAGATCAACAAAATTGATTTTGAGTGGATCGATGTCAGGATGTGCTTCATCCAGTTCTATCGCTATATCCAGGCTATCCGTCCATTTTAATGACATGAGTCAGACCTTGTAAATCAGTGGGTTTCAGAAACCATATTAATGGTGTACTTGGGGATTTCAATAACCAGATCTTCATCCCCCACTTGAGCCTGACAACTGAGGCGTGATTCGGGCTCCAGACCCCAGGCTTTATCCAGCATATCTTCTTCGCTCTCTTCAGCTTCTGCCAATGAATCAAAGCCTTCACGAACAATGACATGGCAGGTGGTACAGGCGCAGGATTTTTCGCAGGCATGTTCAATTTCAATATGCTGGCTGAGAGCGGCATCACAAATCGTGGTGCCCTTTTCCGCTTCAAAAACCGCCCCTTCCGGACAGATTTCTTCGTGTGGTAAAAATATAATTTGTGGCATATTTCAGTTCTCAAATTCATCCAGTTTGTGGCCCGCCATGGCTTTGCGCACACTATTGTCCATACGCCGTTGCACATAAAAGCCGGCGGCCTTTTCAAGTTGTTTGCTGGCAGCCTGTATCGCTTCCGCATCCCCGTTAGCCCTGACTTCAAGCAGATTTTGCAGTTCCTTTTGCAACAATTCCAGCTCTTGCGGGTTCAGGAGTTGATCCGCATCCGCTTTTAATGCGGCCTGCAGTGCTTCAATAACGCGGTCAGCTTCCACCTGCTGTCCACGCAGCTTGCGAGCCTGCATATCTTCACCCGCGTGATCAATCGAGTCTCGCAGCATACGCTCAATTTCACCATCACCCAGACCATAAGATGGTTTCACTTCAATACTGGCCGATACACCGCTGGCCAGCTCTTCCGCACTGACATGCAGCAGGCCATCCGCGTCTACTTCAAATTTCACCTGGATACGCGCCGCACCCGCCACCATGGCGGGGAAACCTTTGAGGGAAAAACGTGCCAGCGAACGACAATCCGAAACCAGGTCGCGCTCTCCCTGCACAACCTGTAGCGACAGGCCGGTTTGACCATCTTTGTAAGTAGTGAATTGTTGCGCCCGGGCGACCGGAATGGTGGTATTGCGGGGAATGATACGCTCAACCAGACCGCCCATGGTTTCCAGCCCCAAAGATAAAGGCGTTACGTCCAGCAACAGCATATCGCTATCCGGCTTGTTCCCCACCAGAATATCCGCCTGTATGGCTGCGCCTATGGCCACCACCTGGTCCGGGTCAATACTGACCAGTGGCTCGGTTTTGAAAAACTCCCCCACCCATTCACGTACATCGGGGCTGCGAGTTGAACCACCCACCATCACCACGTCATGAATATCATCAATGCGAATGCCCGCGTCACGCACAGTACGCCGGCAACTGGATAATGTTTTACGAATCAAGGGTTCGATCAGGCTGCGCAGGGTCGGCTGATCCAGTGTGCCCCGCCAGGACTCACCCGCCGGCAGATGAATACTTATTTCGACTTCAACTTGTGTACTCAGCGCCTCTTTTGCCTGCCGTGCAGCCTGTGTTAAATGACGCTCGGTAACCGCATCCAGTGCGCTTGTGCGTTGCATTTGCTGCACAATCCAGGCGGCTATGGCCCGATCAAGGTCATCGCCCCCCAAAGCGCTGTCGCCACCGGTTGCCATGACTTCAAAGACGCCCCGTTGCAGGCGCAGAATGGAAATATCAAAAGTACCGCCACCCAGATCATAGATGGCATGGATACCTTCCGCATCATGATCCAGCCCATAAGCAACTGCCGCTGCGGTCGGCTCATTCAACAGCCGCAATATTTTAATGCCTGCCAGACGGGCGGCATCTTTGGTGGCCTGACGCTGGGCATCATCAAAATAGGCGGGGACGGTAATAACAGCCCCCAGCAGCTCCCCTCCGAGTGTGTCTTCGGCCCGCAAACGCAGCTGTTTAAGGATTTCGGCGGATACCTGTATCGCACTGACTTCACCCGCTGCGGTATGAATAAGCGGCACACCAGCCTCGGCTTCACTCATCTGATAAGGCAGGCGGCCACTCAGTGTTTTCAGTTCATCACTGGCCCGGCCCATCAGACGTTTTACGGATTGAATACTGTTAAGCGGGTCTTCGGTTGCGGCATCCAGAGCGGCCTGCCCCACCACTATGTTGTTGTCGCTGTATTGAACTACTGATGGCAGCATGGCCCGGCCCGATTCATCCAGCAGAATTTCAGCCCGACCCGAGCGCACGCTGGCCACCAGCGAGTGGGTGGTTCCCAGGTCGATACCGATCGCCAGACGATGCTGGTGCGGAGCAGAGGAGGCTCCCGGTTCTGAAATTTGCAACAATGCCATTTATGCTACCTACCGATTATTTTCAAGTTTTGCTTCTGTTTCTTCGGCTTCGTGCCGCAGCTTGTCAACAAATTGCATTTTTAAAACCACTTGTTCAGCCTGCTGTAATTTCTCTTCATCAGGCTCCGCCATTAAGGCCTTGAACTCATCGGATAAAGCCGCAAACAATGACTCAATTTCATTCATCAGTGATGATAAATCGGCCCATGCATCGGGCGTATCATGGATGCTTTCCAGTTTCTCCCGCAGCTCCATTTGCTGCATCAGAAAAGCCGCATCCCCGCTTGTTTTATGCTCAGCCCCGCTATGTATACCCTTTAGCTGCAACAGGTAAAAAGCTCTTTTCAGGGGATCTTTTAATACGCTATAAGCTTCGTTCAACAGGGTAACTGCCTGCATTGACAGACGTTTTTCCTGTTCACTGGCACTGGCAAAGCGGTCCGGATGCACCACTCGCTGCAAATTACGATAATGCTGCGCAAGCCGGTTCAAATCCACATCATAGCTGAGCGGCAGGCTCAACATTTCAAAATAGTTCTGGGAAAAATCCAACATGCCGGAAACTGCTATAAACGGGGTACGTTTAAACGGTAAAGCTTTCGCCGCAACCACATTCGGCTTTGGCATTGGGATTATTAAATTTAAAGCCTTCATTCAGGCCTTCTTTGGCAAAATCCAGCTCGGTGCCATCCAGGTACACCAGGCTTTTGGCATCCACAATTAATTTGACGCCATGATCTTCAAATACCACATCACCTTCTTCCAGCTGATCGGCAAATTCAACAACATAAGCCATGCCGGAACAACCGGTGGTTTTCACACCCAGTTTAATACCGATGCCCTTGCCGCGATTGCTAAGGAACTGTTCTACCCGATCAGCAGCGGCCTGTGTCAATGTTACGGCCATATTCAACTCCAGTATAACAACAGCCTGTTGTCTATTTTACGACGGCTGTTAGTTTGACCTCAAACAGAATTTGAGGTTCTCACTCAATGCTTGCCCTTATAATCCTCAATGGCCGCCTTGATGGCATCTTCCGCCAGTACCGAGCAATGTACCTTGACCGGTGGCAGTTCCAGTTCTTCGGCGATCTGGCTGTTTTTGATTTCCAGCGCTTCGTCCAGCGTTTTGCCTTTGACCCATTCGGTCAGCAGACTGG
>JAHXHF010000019.1 GCA_025656895.1 gamma proteobacterium symbiont of Bathyaustriella thionipta | reverse complement strand
TCCTCGAAACTGGAAGAAGAAATTTGCCACTGATCCGCTGAGGTCCGATCTGTATTGGATCAAAAATAAGGGGTGAATGACCGCTTACGGATTGCCGGCCATCTCACCACAAATGCTGACCGGCACATTCTGCTCATGCGCGCCCTGCACAATGCGTTGCAAAGCGCATAACAAGGCCGGATGCAGATCATCATACAGTGAAGCTACTGCCGGATTGTTGCGATCAACCGCCAGTAGATACTGGGTTAAATCATTACTGCCGATGGAAATAAAATCCACCCGACGTGCCAGTGCTTTAATCTGGTAAATGGCTGCCGGTACTTCAATCATAATACCCACGCGCGGCATGATGACATCATAAGCTTCATCAGCCAGCTCGCGATGCGCGCGCCAGATCAGTTGCAGGGCATCATCCACTTCTGCGGCGTTGGTAATCATCGGCAGCATGATACTGAGATTATCCAGCCCTTCGCTGGCACGCAGCAGGGCGCGAACCTGGGTAAGAAAAATTTCCGGATGATCCAGTGATATACGAATCCCACGCCAGCCCAGAAACGGGTTGGATTCCTTAATCGGGAAATAGCTCAGTTCCTTGTCGCCACCAATATCCAGGGTGCGAATAGTGACCGGGCGTGGTGCAAACGTTTGTAATACCTTGCGGTAATTACGGCTTTGCTGGTCTTCACTGGGAAAGCGATCACGAATCATGAAGGGCAATTCGGTGCGATAAAGCCCGATACCGGTTGCTTCCGAGATACCGACCGGTGTCAGGTCGGAAATCAGGCCGGTATTCAGCTGTAGTGAAACGCTTGCGCCATCGGTCGTTTCCGCGCTTTGGCCAATCTGCTGTTGCAGGGTTTTTGACAATACCTGCTCATTTTGCAGCAAACGGCGGTACTCATTGCGCACCATCGCTTGCGGTGCCACATATACACGACCGCGATAACCATCCACAATCAGTTCCTGTCCATCCAGACGGGATACCGGCAGGTCGTCCACACCCAGGACCGCAGGAATACCGTAGGCGCGCGCCAGGATGGCGACATGTGAATAACCGGAGCCGGTGCTGCACACAATGGCGGCTATTTTATCCTTCGGCAGTTCAGCCAGCTGGGTGGCGCTGAGTTCCTTGCTGACCAGAACAAGCGGCGTATCATTATCCAGAACAGAGGGTTGTTGCTGTTGCAGATGCATAAGAATACGCCGCCCCAGATCACGCACATCGGAAGCACGTTCACGCAGATAAACATCTTCCATCTGCTCAAAAACCTGCGCATGTTCGGCTACTGTCTGGCGCAAAGCACCGGCGGCCCAGTTGCCTGCCTGTATGCGCTCCAGGGTCAAAGAAACCAGGCTGTCACTGCCCAGCATCAGCAGCAGGGCATCAAACAGAGCGCGATCTTCCTGCTGTAAAGAATCTTCCACCTGGGTTTTGAGTCGGCGCATATCGTTTTCAACCGCACTGACCGCGTCCAGAAAGGCTTTTTTCTGAGCCTCACTGTCATCAACCTGTCGATCCGGCACCGCATCCAGATTGGCCGGTGGATACAACACAACGGCTTTGGCCAGAGCAATACCTGCGGCTCCCGGTCGCCCCTGCAGCATGCGGTTGAGCGGCCGGCGTTTGCTACTGGCTTTCAGTTCTCCACTGATGCTGGCATTGGTAATGGCGCCGGCTAATTGTGCCGCCAGGGTGAACAGAAAGGTTATTTCTTCATCGGCAAAGCAACGTGGCTGATATTGTCTGACTACCAGTACTCCCAGAACACGGCGGTTTTGCACAATCGGCACACCCAGAAAACCGTGCAGTTTTTGTTCACCGCTATCCTCGCTGAAAAGATAACGCGGATGGCTGGCCGCATTGGCGATACTGACCGGTTCTTCACGCTCGCAGACCAGCCCCACCAGCCCACGGTGTAAAGGCAGCTTAATCCGTCCGACGATATTTTTAGGCAGGCCGTTGGTAGCTTTCAGCACATGTTCACGAGCTTCAAAATCGGTCAGATAAACCGAACAGACATCGGCTTTAACCGCTTCTTTGGCACGCAAGACAATGGTATCCAGTGCCTGTTGCAGGTCGGGAGCCTGATTAACTTCATTAACCAGGCGGCGCAATAAATCAAGCATCTGAGCGTTTACTGCGATGGCGTTGTGTTGAACGCGGCCGCTGCCTGCGTGGTGGGCCTTCAGGGAACAGTAAAGGAGCCAGTTCTTCCAGGGCGCGGAAATAGACGTTGCGTTTGAAATACACAACATCTTTGATGGGCTGCCAGTATTTTACCCAGCACCAGTGTTCGAACTCTGGCTTGGGGCTGCTATCCAGGCAGAAATCTGTTTCATTACACTTGGCGCGCAACAGAAACCACACTTGTTTCTGGCCGATGCACAGGGGCTTGCTGTTGTGCCTGAGGTAGCGCTCCGGCAGCCAGTATTTTAACCAGCCGGCCGTTTGCCCCAACACTTCCACATGCTCAGGCTTCAGGCCCACTTCTTCTTGCAGCTCACGAAACATGGCTTCCAGCGGGGTTTCTGTGGTTTCAATGCCGCCTTGCGGAAATTGCCAGGCATTCTGCCGCACGCGCTTGCCCCAAAAAAGCTTGCGCTGCTGGTTACACAGAATTATACCCACATTGGGTCTGAAACCATCCGGATCGATCAAGCTGTTATCCATGGAAATTGAGTTTTACATGTCAGCTAACGGCTCAGATCAGTACTGAAATAGGCTAAATCAATAGGTTATTTACATCTATAAACGCTTGTTTTCCATTTATTGGATGCCTATCAGCAGTAATTTGTGCCATTGGCCGGTATTTTCACTACTCACAGAGCAGAGGCCGTTTATGGCTATTCTCCATAAACAGCTTGCATGCAGCAAGGGGGAATTAAACATAAGTTATTGCTAATAAAGAGTTTTTGCTATAGTTTGACGTTTTTCCTGAAGAGGGAGTAAGGCATGTCGCTGGCTTTGTTTGATCTGGATAATACGCTACTGAGTGATGACTCGGATCATCTCTGGGGTGAATATCTGTGCCATATCGGGGTGGTTGATGTAGCCAGCTATAAAGCGGCTAATGACTATTTTTATGCCGCCTACAAAGCCGGTACACTGGATATTATGGAATTCCTGGCCTTCTCGCTGCAACCTTTGGCGACCCATCCACTGGCGCAGTTGCAGGAATGGCGTGAAGAATTTATTGAGCATTACATCAAACCGGTTATTTTGCCCAAAGGGGTTGATCTGATTGAAAAGCATCGGGCTGCCGGCGATAGCCTGATGATTATCACGGCCACCAATCGTTTTGTAACCGAGCGGATTGCTGAGCTACTGAACATTCCACATCTGTTGGCGACCGAGCCGGAAATGCGCAATGGCGCTTATACCGGCAAGGTCAGTGGTACACCCTGTTTTCAGCAAGGTAAGGTAACACGGCTGGAAGCCTGGTTGCAGGAACAAGGCATGACCCTGCAAAACAGTTGTTTTTATAGCGATTCACACAATGATTTACCGCTAATGAAAAAGGTAGCGCGTGCGACCGCTGTTGATCCGGATGATACTTTGCGCCAATACGCCCTGCAGCATGGCTGGCCGCTTATCAGTCTGCGTGATTAGAGCCGAGGGGTATGCGTATTTTGTTCAGCTACGAAGCATCTATGGAACCGCTTGAGTTGTGTCTGGATTTTCAGCCATAAAATTGTGGATTCTGTTAGTGCTGGCTCTGCTCGGTGCTGTCTGGCTGGGACTGAGTAACGGCAGCGCCGGTTTTGATGCCCATGCGCTGGCCAGTCTGTGGGGTGATGACAGCAATCAAACATTGCAGATAATTATTCTGGATTTGCGTCTTCCACGTGTGGTGAATGCCTTTATTGTGGGTGGTTTACTGGCATTGGCCGGCGCCCTGATTCAGGTTTTGATTCGCAATCCTCTGGGTGACCCTTATGTATTGGGTATCAGTGGCGGCGCGGCTTTTGGTGCGTTGCTGGCACTATCACTGCGCTGGCCCGGATGGTGGGTGGAAACGGGAGCCATCGCGGGTGCGGTATTGTCAGCCTTTTTGCTGGTGGTACTCAGCCGGGGGCACCTGGCCGACCGTTCCAGCCGATTGCTGCTCAGCGGTATTGTCATGGCGGCCGGCTGGGGCGGAGTCATCACCCTGTTATTGGCATTGACCCGGCAGCAGCAATTACAGGGCATGATGTTCTGGCTGATGGGGGATTTGCAATTTACCAGCATCAGTTGGGGTGCGGCGGCTATTCTGCTGTTGTTGCTGTTCATTCTGTGGTTTTTGGCTCCGGCACTGGATTTATTCGCCCAGGGAGAGACTCTGGCCGGCAGTGTGGGAGTGGATGTTGTACGCTTGCACTGGATTTTGTTTGCCTGTTCTTCCCTGTTAACCGCCACCGCCGTGAGTATGGCGGGAACCATCGGATTTGTGGGCTTGATTGTGCCGCATCTGATTCGTTTAAGCGGCCATGCCGGGCATAGACAATTACTGCCCGCCAGCGTGTTTCTGGGCGGCATTTTATTGCTGTTGGCTGACAGTGCCTCGCGCACACTGTTTGCTCCCATACAGGTGCCGGTCGGAGTGATGCTGGCGCTGGTCGGCGTGCCGGTATTTTTGTATTTACTTAATCGCTCAAAAGTGTAGGCTTGAGCGAATAAAATTAAGGAGTTTATTGATGATGTATGCAAACTGGGTCAAGCCGTGGAAAGTTATTATCTGGCTGCTTATCACTTTATTTATGAGCGCCTGTAGCGAGGAACAGCCGTCTTCAACCTCGGTACTGCCACGAACTCTGGCAGAAGGTTCGGCCGCCTATTTTGACGGTAACTATGAAGATGCCCTGCTGGTGTGGACGCCTCTGGCCAAACATGGTGATACAGTAGCGCAGTTCAATCTTGGGAATCTGTATTTTAATGGTGAAGGGGTGGCAAAGAACGATGAAGAGGCCGCGCACTGGTTTCGTTTGGCGGCACAAGCCGGACATGCACAGGCACAGGCTAATCTGGGTGCTTTGTATGAAGCCGGCAAAGGGGTAAAAAAAGATTTCAAACAGGCTTTTGAATGGTATAAAAAAGCCGCTGACCAGGGTGAAATGATTGCGCAATACAATCTGGGGCGCCTGTATCAGACAGGAAAAGGCGTAAAACGTGATAGCCGGCAGGCGTTGATTGAATATAAGAAATCAGCTGAGCAGGGAGTGGCTTACGCGCAATTGAACCTGGGCCTGATGTATATGCAGGGACAGACCGTTCCGGTTAATCTTGATGAGGCGCAAAAATGGCTGAAACTGGCTGCCGCACAAAAAATCCCGGATGCCGAAAAGGCTTTGCAGACCATCGAAAAACTGCGCCCAATGGACGAGGCCAATCAGCCCAAAAACCATGATGCTGGCCAACAAAATGCCAAAGGCTCTGCTGCAAGTCCAGCAACTGACACTTGACGGGCTTTCCGGCCCTCTGCTAAGTGAGCTTGATCTTCAGGTTTCTGCCGGTCAGTCATGGGCGGTTGTCGGCCAGAATGGTGTGGGTAAAAGTACTTTATTGCGGGCGCTGTGCGGACTGCATGCCGCAACAGGCTGTATTGATTTATGCAGCCGGAATCTAGACAGCCTGTCGCCGCGCAAAAGAGCCCGCTGCGTGGGCTTGTTAAGTGAAGCGGACCAGCCGTCTTTTCCACTGAGTGTGCATCAAAGCCTGTTGGGCGCCTGTTACAGCCGCTTGAACTGGTTTGGAAATCCGGCTGCCGAGGATGCGCAGTTATTGCAACAGACACTGACTGAAACGGCTCTGCAATCCTTGCGTGACAAGCCGCTTGACCAGCTGTCGGCGGGTGAGCAGCGGCGCGTGGCTATTGCCCGCCTGCTGGTACAAAAACCGCAGCTGGCACTGGTTGATGAGCCGGTCAATCATCTGGATATGCGTCGTCAACTGGAAATGATGGACTTGCTGAAAAAGCGTTTTCAGAATTCCAGCCAGGCACTGCTTGTGGTACTGCATGATGTGCGTATTGCGTTACGCTATTGCAGCCATGTGCTCATGTTATTTGATAACGGTCAGTGGCAGGCCGGACCCATCAGCCTGTTGCAGGATAAACAAACCATACGCAAGCTCTATGGTCTGAGCCGGCATCAATCGGAGATATTGTTTGATGGCTCTTGAACCTGGAATCCTCAGTTGGACGGGGTGGAGTGTGGGTTTGTGGTGGTGCAGGGCAAGGCGCAACGGCTTGTAATAGCAGGCCTATTGCAAGTCGTTGAAACGCTGCCATGTGCCTCCACAAGCGTGCAATCCGCCCCGTAGCGGCCTTCACCCAATCGGTGAATCGAGCATGGGCACAATTTTGCAGGTATCTCATTGGCTTATTACCTGCTCGAAGCGGTCAACTGAGGATTCCAGGTTGAAGGTACAGAGCAGGTTAAGGTCTATCTGGATGAACAGGGCATCCTGCATATCGAATATGGCGCTGCCAGCAAAGTAACAGAGGCCATGGTGCGTGAAGCACACCGGCAACATCAGGCTATTTCCACAGACAAACTACCGATTATCATATCGGGCGACCGCGTAGCCCGGCTGGATTACGATGCGCAACGGCTGGCTTCCAGCCCCGAGATAGCGGCCCATACTCTGGCTACCGCGATTATGGCGCGCAATTTTCTGCATCATCACCTGATTCAGGTTTTTACCCTGTATCACCGGCCACCTTATCCGGTACGTGTGTTCAGTGACAGGCAACGCGCACTGGAATGGCTGCAGAAAATATCCGCAGAGACAAAAGCAATCAGTTGAATTGTGCTGTACACCTGCAATTAGTTCGATAGAACTCTCATCAGCATTCAAAAATATTCCGTAATACAGTTTTTTTTCTCACCGGCCTGCATCCTTTCGGCCCATCATCCGTCTTCTTTACTGTAAGCAGAATTCACAACAGGTGCTCACCAGCCGCTGTGCAGCTGCCGGAATGAAGAGATGGCGACAATGATGCGGGAATGGAGATGGGATTGAGCGTGCAAAGCTATGCGCTGGCTACAGGACTGATCTTTATCGTATCGGTCCTGTTCTCCATGCTCGGCCTGGGGGGTGGCATGCTGTATGTGCCCATCTTCAAGTGGTTGGGCCTGCCGCTGAAGGCCGTTGCCATCCCGCTGGGCCTGTTGCTGAATGGTATCACCACGCTATCGGCTTTCATTCGCTATAAACGCGAGGGTCTGGTCGATTTTCGCGGGGGTCTGCCGGCTGCACTGGCCGGCATGCTGCTCGCACCGCTGGGTGCCGCTCTTGTTCAATATGTGCCGCATAATCTATTGATTGTTTTTTTTGCAGTCGTTGTCAGCCTGGCTGGAATACGTACTCTGATGCAATCGGGTCGGGGCGAACCAAAACAGCTGGCCAGCAAGGGCAAGCGAATGGTTGTGGGCAGTCTGGTGGGTGGTGCGGCCGGTTTCATAGCCGGTTTGCTGGGTATCGGCGGCGGTTTTATTGTGGCGCCCATGCTGATGGAACTGGGGTATCCGACCCGGCAGGCGGCGGCAACCACGGCCTTTATCGTTACTTTTTCTTCGTTTTCCGGTTTTCTCGGTCACATGGCCGAAGGTCATGTCGATATGCTGCTAACCGGTCTGGCGGTAGTGGCGGTTATTGCCGGCTCACAGCTCGGTGCCTGGTTTATGGCAAACAAGGCGCGGCCGGAATGGGTGAAACGACTCTATGGAGTACTCCTGTTGGCGGTAGCCATCAAGCTGTTACTCGGGGTACTGAATATCTGATTTTTCTGAATTCAACAGCAATAGGAAATGATCCATGAAAAATAAATTGACAGAAATCGATTTTGACCGCTATTTGCGGGAATTTGACTACGATGAACGCATCGCCATGAAAATAGGCCTGAAGGAATTGCTGGACCTCTATGCGAAAGACGAGGTGCAGTTGATCGATATTCGTTTTCACGAAGAATATGCAGCCTGGCAGGTGGGTATAGGGCAGCATATTCCGCTGAATGAATTGCCCGAGCGACTGCATGAAATGGATGCTGCAAAAACCATCGTGACCATGTGTCCACACTATGACCGTGCCGAGATAGCGCGTCTTTATCTGACGATGAAAGGTTATCATTGCCGCTATCTGACCGATGGCATGTTGGGTATTGCCCAGTATTTACGCGGTGACAAGGCGCGTGATTTCATGCAGCCGATGAACAAATAAAGGAGACTTGATATGTCTGATTTTAATACAGACTTCGCACACTCAATTGTGCCGCAGGAAATGAAGAACATGCGCATATCCGTGAATGATTTTATTGCTGCCTGGAACAGCAATAAAGCGGAACTGATCGATATTCGTATACCCGCGGAGATACGCAACTGGTCACTTGGATTTGGATTGAAAATACCGGCTAACGAATTGCCGGAGCGTTTGTCGGAATTACCACGGGACAAGCTGCTGGTGGTGGCCTGTCCGATGACCGATCGTTCCAATATGGCACGAAGCTATCTGGCCAGCCAGGGGTTTTCTGTCAAATACCTGCAGGGAGGCCTACTGAGTCTGATGGATCGTTTAAAAGGAGGTTCGGCAGAAGACATCATACTGCCTGAATGATTGCCATAAACATAAAGCCTGCATCAGGAGAAAAAATGAGCAGTCCTGTTTTCCATTGTTTATTTTTGTGTACCGGTAATTCCTGTCGTTCACAAATGGCTGAAGGCTGGGCGAGAGAGCTAGGCCAACAGATGGGCTATGACTGGCTGCGGGTTGCGTCGGCCGGCATTGAAAGCCATGGACTGAATCCTCGCGCCATTGCTGTGATGAAGCAGGCCGGGGTGGATATTTCAAATCAGGAATCCACCCGATTGACGGATGAAATGCTGAACAGAGCCGATCTGGTGATTACGGTTTGTGGACATGCGGATGAACACTGTCCGCTATTGCCGCCCGGAACCCGCAAGATTCACTGACCGCTCGATGATCCGGCAAAACAGCAAGGCAGCGAAGAGGATATCATCCGGGTATTCGAAAACAGTCGGGATGATATTCGCAAGCATGTGCATGAATTACTGGTACATTTAAAACGGGAGCCGGGAATATGAACAAACAGGATCATGCACCATTAAAAAAACCGGCAGGCGCAAAGATCGGTTTTTTTGAACATTACCTGACACTCTGGGTATTTCTTTGCATAGTTGCCGGTATTACTCTCGGGCATTTATTGCCTCATCAGTTTCAGACATTTAGCCGTATGGAAATCGCCCAGGTCAACCTGCCTGTTGCCATACTGATCTGGCTGATGGTGATACCGATGCTGCTAAAGATCGATTTTTCTACCATGTCTCATGTAAAAGAACACTGGCGCGGGGTAGGCGTGACCCTGTTTATCAATTGGGCAGTAAAACCCTTTTCCATGGCGCTGCTGGCCTGGATATTTATTCGTGGTTTGTTCTCGGACTGGCTTCCTGCGGATCAGATTGATTCCTATATTGCCGGTCTGATCATTCTGGCGGCCGCGCCCTGTACGGCCATGGTCTTTGTGTGGAGTAATTTAAGCGACGGTGATGCAAACTTTACCTTAAGCCAGGTGGCATTGAACGACAGCATCATGATTTTTACTTTTGCACCGCTGGTGGCGCTGTTGCTGGGGCTGTCAGCCATTACCGTGCCCTGGGATACCTTATTGCTGTCGGTCGGCCTGTATATATTGCTGCCGGTAATAGTGGCGCAATTATGGCGCAAGTGGATATTTTCATCAGTCGATGCTGAACAGCGGCTGCAAAGCACATTGAAAAAACTCCATCCGCTTTCCCTGCTGGCCTTGTTGTTAACCCTGGTGCTGTTGTTCGGTTTTCAGGGTGAGCAGATTCTTGCGCAGCCGATCATTATTCTGTTGCTGGCTATTCCCATATTGATACAGGTCTATTTTAATTCCGGTCTGGCTTACTGGTTGAACCGGCACTTTGGTGTGGCCCACTGTGTGGCCGCGCCATCTGCCTTAATCGGCGCCAGCAATTTCTTTGAGTTGGCGGTCGCTACCGCCATCAGTCTGTTCGGCTTCCATTCAGGGGCGGCTCTTGCCACCGTGGTCGGGGTACTGGTCGAGGTTCCGGTAATGCTGTCGGTCGTCAAAATTGTGAATAGCTCAAAAGACTGGTATGAACGGGCTCCCGGAAGGTTGGATTAATGCGCTTACCAAGATGGCTGTGCAACCATAATAAGGATACATAAATTGGCGAACAAGAAATCACGACGCTATCCACTTCTGCTCGCAGCCGTCATTTTTATTTTGCTGGTTCTGGCTGCCATGCATCTGCGCCAGAAACGGATGGATGAAATGGCCAGTATTCCGGCTCAGGATCCGGCTCCCTGGGCATTGCATACAGAAAAGCTTATCAAGGGTCGACTGAGTCGTGGTTTTCCTGCACTTGCCAGCCTGGAAGCAAGCAGGGAAATCACCATCAGTGCGCAGATATCCGGCACCATTTTGAGCATGGGGCCGCGTGAGGGCGTGTCCGTCAGCAAGGGTGAACAACTGGCCAGCATTGATGTTCGTGAGCTGCTGGAGTCCCGTTCGGACTTGCATGCCCAACTTGAGGCTGCCAGGGCTGAAGTAGAACGAGCCAAACACGAATATCAGCGCTATCTGCAGTTGAAAAAGAAAGATGCCATTTCGGCCGAGTCGGTTGAGGATCGCAAGACCCGGTCTATTACGGCAAACAACAAGGTGCGAAGTCTGCAACGGGAAATAGCCGCCAAAGATGTGCATATCGGCTACGGTATCATTCTGTCGCCGGCTGATGCCCGCATTTCTGCACGTCTGGCCGAGCCTGGCGATACCGCTCAGCCGGGCAAAGCGCTGTATCGTTTAACTCTTGATTCCGGCGCCAGGGTGAAAGTCAAGGTTCCGCAAACAATACTGGAACAGATTCATTGCGGAACGCTGATTGAATTGCAGCATGGCAGTGACCGTATGCGGGTTCCCGTCAGTCGAATTTTCCCTTCCCTGGATGCCCAGGCACTGGGCGTAGCCGAGGCGGATCTGGACAGGATTCCTTTTGATTTGCCCAGCGGCGCGCGCATTCCGGCGCGCTTGCTGCTGCAGGAACGTGAGGATGTTCTGATCATTCCGCAGCGCGCGCTTGTTAGCACGAATGACCAGGATGGCTATGTCTATGCGCTTGTATCAGAAGGACAGGAGCAGCGCATCAGAAAAGTTCCACTACACATTGTGCTGAAGGCTCATGAAGGTATAGGCATAGAAGCCGATATGGAGCCGGGACAGCCGGTTGTTGTGGCACACAAAAGTGTGTTGCTCAGACTCAGGGATGGGGATCGGGTCATTACTGCGGATAAAACCGCCCCATGAGTATTGAAAGCCTGCTGCGTAATCCTCATGCCATTCTTGCCGCGACTCTGGTAGGGGTGTTACTGGGTGTGCTGGGTTTTATGCGGCTGCCGGTCAACCTGTTTCCTGACACCAATCGCCCCACCATTTCTGTCGTTAGTCAGTGGCCCGGGGCAACGGCTGATGATGTAACTAGTGTTTGAACGAAAACGATTAAACCCTAAGAAAAACAATAATCTATATACTGTTCAGTGGACTAAAGATTATAATGCCTGTAT
>JAHXHF010000196.1 GCA_025656895.1 gamma proteobacterium symbiont of Bathyaustriella thionipta | reverse complement strand
GGGGTCGCCAGTTGCGCAATTAAAAAAGTAAAAATAACGCTAAAATCGTGTCAAGCACTTTTTTGTGTTATTTTCGCTGAGTAGTTACAACGGATTAAGCATGAACCATCTAAAAAATGCCACCAGCCCTTATTTACTGCAGCATGCCGATAATCCGGTAAACTGGTGGGGCTGGTGTGAACAATCACTGCAATTAGCACAACAACAAGATAAGCCCATCTTGCTTTCGATTGGCTATTCAGCTTGCCATTGGTGTCATGTCATGGCGCATGAATCCTTTGAAGATGCCGCTACCGCCGCTCTGATGAACCGGCTTTTCATCAACATCAAAGTAGACCGGGAACAACGGCCGGATCTGGATCGCATCTATCAGAACGCGCATCAATTACTGGCCAATCGTCCCGGTGGCTGGCCGTTGACCGTATTCCTGACACCCGACAAACAGATTCCGTTCTTTGCCGGTACTTATTTCCCGCCACAGGCACGCCATGGGCTGCCGGCTTTTGCTGATTTGTTGCAGCACATCCATAGCGCCTGGCAGCAACAGCGCAGTGAAATTGAACAACAGAACCAGTCCGTGATGGAAGCGCTGAACAGCCTGCAACCTCAATCTCCGGTGGCCGCCGATGCACTGGACAGCACGCCTCTTGATGCTGTCCGGCAACAACTGCAACAGCATTTTGATGCCCGTTTCGGAGGCTTTGGCGATGCCCCAAAATTCCCTCACCCCGGCAATATAGAACGTTTGCTGCAACATCTGTACCGCACCCGCAAAAACCATCACATGGACCGGCAGGCACTGCACATGGCTCTGTTCACGCTGGAAAAAATGGCAGCCGGCGGATTGCAGGATCAAATCGGCGGCGGCTTTTTTCGTTATTCGGTCGATGCACAGTGGATGATTCCACATTTTGAAAAAATGCTGTATGACAACGGCCCCCTGTTGTCCCTGTATTGCGATGCCTGGCTGATCAACAAAAGCCCGCTGTTCAAACGTAGCATAGAAGCCTGTGCAGACTGGGTAATGCGTGAAATGCAATCTCCGGAAGGCGCTTATTACTCGTCTCTGGATGCCGACAGCGAAGGACAGGAAGGCCTTTTTTATATCTGGCGCAAGCAGCAAATCCAGGCACTGCTGGACAAACAAAGCTATGCCTTGTTGCAACAAATATACGGCCTGCAGGGCAAGGCCAATTTTTCCGGCCAGTGGCATTTGCATAGCCACAAAACCGTGGCGCAGGCGGCCGCCAAACTGGGTCTGACCGAAGCGCAGGCACAGGAAAAACTGGCTGCCGCCGGTCACAAATTATTGCAGGCGCGTGAACAACGTACGCGCCCCGCCCGGGATGACAAAATACTGGTCAGCTGGAACGCGCTGATGATCAAGGGCATGCTGCGGGCCGGCCAGGTACTGCAACGAGCGGACTATATCGAATCCGCCAGCCGCGCACTGGATTTTATTCACAAAAACATGTGGAGCAACGGGCGCTTGTCGGCCTCCCATAAAGACGGACTGTCAACGCTCAACGCCTATCTGGATGATTACGCCTGTTTACTGGATGCCTTGCTGTTCAAACTCAGCATACAATGGCACACACAAGACCTGTTATTTGCCGTGCAACTGGCGGATATTTTATTAAGCCAGTTTGAAGATCCGCAGCAGGGCGGCTTCTTTTTTACTTCACACGATCACGAATCACTGATCACGCGCACGAAAAGCATGGCGGATGACAGCCTGCCTTCCGGCAATGCTGTGGCGGCTCTGGCTTTGCAGCGTCTGGGATTATTATTGAGCGATGAGCGTTACCTGCAGGCGGCCCGGCGAACCCTGCAACTGGCCTGGTCGGGCATGCTGCAAATTCCTTATGCCCATTGCAGCCTGCTTAACGCGTTGGACAGCTGGCTGCATCCACCGGAAACACTGTTTGTGCGTGGCTCCCCGCAAGCCATACAGCACTTACAAACACTGGCGGCACAACAATGGAATCCGGATCGTATCGTATGGATGATTGAAAACGCAGTGGATGACCTGCCGCCGGCACTGGCGCATTACAAACCACAAGGGGACATCAGCGCATGGCGTTGTTCGGTGCAAGGCTGTCAGCCTGCATTGACCCGCAGGGAAGATATCGAAGCCTTGCTTCAGCCGGAAAACTATAGTCAGTAAGTGATCTGGCAGCCGGCTGCAAAAGCCCGTCACCTTGCCATGCAATTAAATGGCACTTAGTCCGGTCTGATTATGAGGGAAGCCTAAACATGATGGAGTCGCGCCGTGAACTGCGCCGAGTTTGAAAGACAATTAATGATCGATCCTGCCTGTAGCGAGTCTGCCTTTTTAAGCCATTGGCAAAACTGCATGCGCTGCAAGCCCGAAGCCGATAAAGTCTGGCACATGAACCAGCAAATTAAAAAACTACTGGCGGTTGATGTGCCGCCCCGGCTTTCGTCCCGTATCATCGCGGAG
Source organism: gamma proteobacterium symbiont of Bathyaustriella thionipta (assembly GCA_025656895.1). GTDB lineage: Bacteria > Pseudomonadota > Gammaproteobacteria > Chromatiales > Chromatiaceae > JAHXHF01. The sequence continues at coordinate 9,238 of JAHXHF010000196.1, read as the reverse complement.
CAAAAGAAACGTCGGAAGCGCCCTATCCGCCGGCTTTTTTAAGCGCCGCCTCGCGTTCTTGCCGGTGCTTGTAAAAAGTCTGGTACGACAGATAATATTTATTGATATTGGCTACATATTGTACCGTTTCCCGCCCGACATGCTTGCGCGCAATATGTTCCACATTAAAAAACCAGCGGTTTGGATCCAGCCCGGCCTTTTTCGCCTCATTACGAAACTTGCGTATGTTGGCCGGTCCTGCATTATAGGCTGCAATGGTAAAATCATACTGATCACCAATACTGATCGCCGGGTCTGAGAAATAACGTTTACGCAGAAATGCCAGATATTTCACTGCCGCATGAATGTTTTTATCCGCACTGCCGGCAACACCTGTAATGCCCACATTCCTGTCAGCCGCGGTAGAAGGTTTGATCTGCATCACACCCACTGCCCCGGCACGACTTTTGCGGCTTTGTTTAAGCCCTGATTCCTGAAAGCCGATAGCCGCCAGAAACAGCCAGTCAAAATCATATTGCCGGCCGTATTTTTTGAAATATTTTGCGTATTTATCCAACTGCTTCTGACGCGAGTCAGTGAGCGGGTTTTTCACCCATTTGGTATTGTCGTAATAACGCTTGAACATCATGTTGCCCAACAGCGTACCCTGACGGTGCTTTTTGACAAACTGGTTCAGCTTTTTCAGTAAAACCGGATTGTCCTTACGCACCGCCCAGGCAATATTGCCGCCATCCGATATTTTCACCTGCGACAATATGCTTATATCGGGCAGAACTTTGTGCCAGAGATTGGCAATATGTTCATCGGCCACCACATAGTCATAGATACCGGCATTCACCATTTCCAGCAGATCTTCAGAAGCCAGGGTTTTATCCGCCTGCTGAATATTTATCGGTGCCAAGCCCTGTTCTTTGAACTGTTTATTAAGTGCCTGTAAGTGCGACAGATAACTGCTGCCGGCCACTACGTGAATAGTCTTGCCTGACAAGTCTTTCAGCACCTTGACTGCGGCAGCTGATTTTGATTTCACCAGCACTTCAGCCACATGACTGCGGTACCGCTGGCTGAAAGCGACCTTTTCTGAGCGCGCGCCGGTTACTGTTACGCCGGCCGCTACAATATCGCCCTTGCCTGCCAGCAGGCTGGGAATGAGCTGATCAAAAGGCACCGAGATAAAAACCAGGTGTAATTTTTGATCAGCCTTTTTCGCACCTTTCTGATCAAGGAATTTTTCAAACAGGCTCATCAATTCATATTCCAGACCCTGTTGACGCCCCCCTGAAACAAAATAGTTGGAGTTGTTATAGCTCACCAGAATGCGTAGAAAACGGCGTTTCTCAATCGCAGGAAAATCATCAAAACTGGGCGCAAGATAAGATTCAAGCTGTTCATTCTGATGCTGTTCGGTTGAGGCCAACAAGGCCGCAGGAGCCAACAGGCAAAGCAGGGCCGTGATCCACACACTCAGAAATAAAAAAATTCGCTGATTTTTCATGCTTTTGTATCCCAACGTTGTTTCGCCTGATCATCCGAATGCCTGGCATGGACCCATGTCTCACCTTTGCCAGTGCGCTCTTTTTTCCAGAAAGGCGCTTCTGTTTTAAGATAGTCCATGATGAACTCACAGGCCAGAAAAGCATCGGCGCGATGCGCACTGCTGCAGCCGACAAAAACAATCGGATCACTCGGCTCAAGATCACCATGCCGGTGCACAACATGCACATTACCCAGATTCCAGCGTTCCACAGCCTGCTCTGCGATAGCCTGCAGCGCCTTCTTGGTCATACCCGGATAGTATTCCAGCGTCATGGCGGAAACGGCCTGTCCTTCATTATTCGCGCGCATGAGACCGCAAAAGCTGGCTATAGCCCCCATGCCTTCGCTGCTGGCATCTATTAATTGCCGGGTTTCAGCAGCCGCATCCAGCACCTTATCGGTTACCCGGATATGAATCACAGGTTCAGAAGCTTAATTCGCTGGCAAAGACTTGTTGATAACGCCGTGCAAAGGTCGCTTTATCAAAACTGTGATTTTGCGTGCCATAATGTTCTATTTTAATACCGCCCATGAGTGCGGCGATGCGACCGGTGGTCTGCCAGTCCAGCTCATTCATCAAGCCGTATATCAAACCGGCGCGGTAAGCATCGCCACAACCGGTTGGATCCAGTAAATCACGTACCGGCACTGCCGGAATTTCCAGGCAGTCGGTGGCAGTATAGATCAGTGACCCTCTTGATCCGCGGGTAACAATCATGGCGGAAACCTGTTGTGCAATCTGTTCGGGTGACAGCCCGGTGCGTTCCTGCATCAGTTTGGCTTCGTAATCATTGCAACACACCCATTCGGCCTGGCGGATAAATTGCTGCAGCTCTTCGCCATCGAACATCGGCAGGCCCTGACCGGGATCAAAAATAAACGGAATACCGGCTTCACTGAACTGGCGCGCGTGATCCAGCATACCCTGCCGGCCATCCGGTGAAATGATGCCCAGCGAAATATTTTCCGCATCCGCCACCCGGATCTGATGTGATTCGTTCATGGCACCGGGATGAAAAGCGGTAATCTGGTTATCATCTTCATCGGTGGTGATATAGGCCTGCGCGCACAGGTGCCCTTCGACCTGCAGCAGATAATCACCACGAATGCCACATTCATCCAGCCATTTGGCGTAAGCTGAAAAATCTGCGCCCACGGTTGCCATAGGCGCGCCATCGCCCCCCAGTAGTTTCAGGTTATAAGCAATGTTACCGGCACAGCCACCGAAGTTGCGCCGCATTTCCGGCACCAGAAAGCATACATTCAGAATATGCACCTGATCGGGCAAAATATGGTTTTTAAACTTGTCGGGAAACACCATGATGTTATCAAAAGCCATGGACCCGCAGATAAGGGCTGTCATAAAGGCACTCCGGTTGGAAAATTTATTCGCCAGACTGCCACGCCAGATCCAGTTCACGCGCGGCTTTCACATCATCCAGGCGCGTGACCGGCATGCTATGCGGTGCGGTTTTGACCTGATCCGGGTTTTGCTGCGCTTCCTGCAAAATATCCCGCATGGCGCTTACAAAACCATCCAGATCTTCTATGGCTTCGGTTTCGGTCGGTTCAATCAGCAGGCATTCAGGAATCAGCATGGGAAAATAGGTGGTGGGCGCATGATAGCCATAATCCAGCAGTCGCTTGGCAAAGTCCATGGTATTCACGTGCAGTTCTTTGGCCTGTTTTTTCAGCGTAAGAATAAACTCGTGGGTAGCTCGGCGATCAGAATAAGCCGCATCAAAACCGGCCTTTTGTAACTGTTTCAACAGATAATTGGCATTCAATGTGGCGTACTCGGCTACTCGCTGCATACCTGCACGCCCCAGCATGGCGGCATAAATATAAGCTCTCAGCAAAACACCCGCATTACCGGCAAAAGCGGTCAGCCGGCCTATGGATTGCGGCCGTTCTTTTTCACTGATCCAGTAATAGTCTTCACCATCAAAAGCGACCATCGGCACCGGCAGAAAAGGCGCCAGGCGTTCACTCACACCCACAGGTCCGGCACCAGGGCCACCACCCCCATGTGGTGTGGAAAAAGTTTTGTGTAAATTCATATGAATCACATCAAAACCCATATCACCGGGGCGCACCTTGCCCAGAATGGCATTCAGATTGGCGCCATCGTAATACAGCAAGCCACCGGCTTTATGCACAGTGGCGGCGATTTCTTCAATATTGCGGTCAAATACCCCCAGAGTGGATGGATTGGTCAGCATAATACCGGCCGTTTGTGGACCAACCGCTGCTTGCAGCGCGGCAATATCCACATCACCATGAGCGCCGGTGGGAATTTCACGTACTTTATAACCGCACATGACCGCCGAGGCCGGGTTGGTGCCATGCGCCGCATCCGGCACCAGAATTTCACTACGTGCGGTATCTTTATTGGCCTCATGGTAGGCCTTGATCATGGCTACACCGGCAAATTCACCCTGCGCGCCTGCGGCCGGAGTTAAAGATACCGAATGCATGCCGGTAACCTGCTTGAGCATTTCCTGCAAATCATGCAAACAGGCCATAAAACCCTGGCTATGACTTTCCGGCGCGTAGGGATGCCGTCCCAGCAGCCCCGGCAGCATAGCCAGACTGTTGCAGGCACGCGGGTTGTATTTCATGGTGCAGGAACCCAGCGGATAAAACTGGGTATCAATAGAAAAGTTTTTTTGTGACAGGGCGGTGTAATGCCTGACCACCTGCATTTCGGAAACCTCGGGCAAGCCCGCTGCTTTTTTACGCAGGCAGTGCGATGGAATATCCTCTAAAGCATCCCGCTCTGCCGGTGCCTGTGCAAAAGCCCGTCGTCCGGCCTGCGATCTCTCGAAAATCACCATGGTTTTATAGGCCCGCCGCTTACAGTGCCGCTATGGCTGCGTCATAATCCGGTTCCTGCGCAATCTCGGGAACCAGTTCGGTATACACTACCTTGTTATTTTCATCCAGTACCACAATGGCACGGGCCGTAATACCGGCCAGAGGGCCATCTTCAATCAGCACGCCATAGTCTTTGGCAAAATTACGACTGCGCATCATTGAAAGTGTCACCACATGCGGCGTATTCTCGGCCGAACAAAAGCGATCCTGCGCAAACGGCAGATCCGCCGAGATAATCAGGGTTACCACATCATCACGCCCGGCCAGCATTTCATCAAATTTTTTGGTGGAAGTGGCGCATACGCCGGTATCCAGACTGGGAACAATGTTCAGCAGTTTTTTCCTGCCGCTGAAATCATCCAGCCCCAGATCGGCCAGCTTTTTATCTACCAGACGAAACGCCGGGGCTTGTGAACCAACCGCAGGCAGATCACCGTTGGTATGAATGGGATTACCCTGCAAACTTATATCAGCCATATTAACTCCTCGTTTTTTTAATTTACATCCACTGTAGTGAATGCGAAATGCCTCACTACTTCAATCAAACCTGGGCTGAACCGGACATTTTGTCTGATGGCGCAAGCCCATAACCCGTGTCATTTTTTCAATATATTGCTGCATCTCTTCATCACTGCGTTTTTCGGTCGCGCAGACGGTAAAAGCAGCGCCCAGATGGGCAAATTCATCGGCCAGATCGTAACCGCCAAGAAGGTTATGTGCCGCCAGTGAGCGCATGATGTCTTTCACCGGCAGCGCGCAGCGCAAGGCGCATTCATGAAAGAAAGCGCCTTTGAACAATGGCTCTATGCCCTCAATCCGGCTGAGTTCATTCACCAGATGGCGGGTATTGGCATGGCTGGCAGCGGCCACACGCGCCAGCCCTTCCGCGCCCAGCAAAGCCATGTGAATCGTAGCGGCTGTAACCAGTAGCCCCTGATTGGTACAGATATTGGAGGTCGCTTTGGAACGGCGGATATGCTGTTCACGTGCCTGCAATGTCAGGGTAAAGCCTTCCCGACCCTGGGTATCTTCGGTTTTACCGATAATACGACCTGGCATTTGTCTTACATGCTTTTGCCGGCAACAAATAAAGCCGAAATACGGACCACCGGATGAAACGGGGGCTCCCAATGGCTGGCCTTCCCCGCAGGCGATATCCACACCGCTGTCATGCCAGTCACCCGGAGGACTTAATACCGACATAGCAACAGGATTGACCACAGCGATACTTAAAGCCTTGTTTTCAACCGCCCAGGCGGTCAGTTCTTCAACCGGCTCCAGCATGCCGAAGAAGTTGGGCTGCGGGATAACAATAGCGGCAATATCTTCACCGGCATATGCTTTCAGCGCATCCAGTTTTGTGACACCGGTTTGCGTGTCAAAAGGAATGGACTCAAGCCTTATCCCCTGATGGCCAACAATATTTTGCGCCACCTTGCGATAAGCCGGGTGCAGAGAATCAGGCAACAGGATGCGCTTTGATTTTGATTTTCGATGCGCGCGAACCGCCATCAATATCGCTTCCGCCAGGGCTGATGCGCCGTCATACAAAGAAGCGTTGGAGACATCCATGGCCATTAAAGCGGTCATCATGGATTGATATTCGTACAGCAGTTGCAAGGTGCCCTGACTGGCTTCTGCCTGATAAGGCGTATAAGCGCTGTAGTATTCACCGCGGGTTGTTATTTCCCATACGGCGGCAGGGATATGATGATCGTAAGCACCCGCCCCCATAAAACACAGTGGGCGGCTGTCCTGCTGCCCGCGCGCATGCATACGCTGCGCAATCTGCATTTCACTCAAGCCGGCGGGCATGTCCGGCAAATCCTGTATGCGCAGATGCGCGGGTACTTCGTCAAACAAATCCTCAATCTGCGTAACACCAATAGCCGCCAGCATGCGGCGCACATCTTCTTCGGTATGGGGAATAAAAGGCATATCAGTGCTTGATCAATGGCTGTCTTCGGCCATGCTGGCGTAGGCATCCGCATCCAACAGTTTGGACAAATCACTGCCATCCGCAGGCTTGAGACGGAACAGCCAACCCTCACCATAAGGATCTTCATTGACCACTTCCGGGCCATCTGCAACGGTCTCGTTAACCGCACTGATTTCACCGGCTATCGGGCAATACACATCCGAAGCCGCCTTGACCGACTCGACCACGGCACATTCAGCACCGGCAGCCAGCACATCGCCCACTTCCGGCAATTCAACAAATACCAGATCGCCCAACAACTGCTGCGCGGTATCGGTAATGCCGACGGTCACGCTGCCATCATCCTGCAACAGCAGCCATTCATGGGATTCGGTGTATTTCAATTCATTGGGAATCTGGCTCATAAAGTTTTCTCCGCTTAATCCAATTCAATTTTTGCCTGACCATTACGCACGAATGGCGGTTTGACTATACGCACATTCAAGCGCTTGCCACGTACTTCGACCTGAATATGATCGGCGTCGGTTGCAATACGCGCCAATGCAATGGAACGTTTCAGAGTGGGTGAAAAACCACCGCTGGTAATTTCGCCTATTTGCCGGTCCGCTTCGAATAAAGGCAAATGATTACGTAATACACCCTTGTCCTGCAACAGCAGACCTACAAAACGCTGCTTGAGTTGGCCACGTTGCTTTTGCAGAGCTTCCCGACCGACAAAGTGTCGCTCTTGCGGCTCCCAGGCAATGGTCCAGCCAAGACCCGATACCAGCGGCGAAGTGCTTTCGTCCATATCGCTGCCATACAGATTCATACCGGCTTCCAGACGCAGCGTATCACGCGCACCCAGTCCGCAGGGTTGCACGCCGGCGGCCAGCAGTCCATCACAAAAACCGACCGCTTGCGCCTGTGGCAGCATCACTTCAAAACCATCCTCGCCGGTATAGCCGGTTCGGCCGATAAACCAGTCAGCATGTGCCTGCGCCTGAAAAGGTTTGAGTGCGGCTATCGAACTCTGCGCATCCGCCGCCAACAGGGGAATGGTTTTACTACGCGCCTGCGGCCCCTGTATGGCCAGCATAGCCAGCTCCTGACGCGGCTGGACAGTAACTTCAAAGCCTTGCGCCTGCTGTTCAATCCAGGCCAGATCTTTTTCAGTGGTGCCGGCATTTACAACCATGCGATACCACTGATCATGCATGTAATAAACAATCAGATCATCAATCACTCCGCCATCGGCTTGCAACATGCAGCTGTACAGCGCCTTGCCTGATGGCTGCAAACGCGCCACATCATTCGCCAGCAGATGACGCAAAAAAGCCTGCGCCTGCGCACCGGTGAAATCAATCGCGGTCATGTGTGAAACATCAAACAGACCGGCGTCGCGGCGCACCTGATGATGTTCATCCAGTTGCGAGCCATAATGCAGCGGCATATCCCAGCCGCCAAAAGGCACCATGCGCGCAGCCTGCGCCACATGCCAGTCATATAAGGGGGTGTGTTGACCCATAGTACTCTCCAGACACAGAAACCGGCAGGCAGAATCCTTGTTCTAAAACAAGTTCCGCTTGCCGCCCCTCTGTCCAAAACCTGAGAGTTAAAGAATTCAACAAGAATTCCTGCCCCGTCGGTGGGCTTTTCAGCCGCTCTCCAGAGTCAACCTGCGCGGTACTGTTTACCGTCGCCAGCCTGCGGTCCTTTTGCCTGAGCGATTCCGGGCGGATTTGCGCCTTCGGCGTCGGCTTTAGCCGACCTCTCCCGCAGGGATGAGTCAAGCTGCGAACTATACAGGCAGCGGGATAAAATACCAAACTATCTCACCCCGGCTTTTATTTCGCTCCAGCGTTTTACAAGAACAGCTTACCGATATTTTGACGTTTTTTGAACAGGCGCATGATGATCGTGCAAGAGAACGCCCATATAGAAACCCCGTAAAAAGACAAGGCACGTAAAGCCCCGGACCACAAGACTTTACTCACTCGTTGTTCTGAATCAATGCCAGTACATCCGCCGCATTCAAAATTTGCATCCCTTGCCAGGGGTGCAAAACCAACAAATCATTGTCGCCAGTGACGATCACGTCTGCTTTAGCGGCCAGTGCCGTAGCAATGACCGCATCATCATCGACATCCCGAACCGTGCGCTCAATTGCTTGCGGCTTTACCAACTGAGCCAGCATCCCATAACGTTGCATCAGAAAATCAGGCGTGATGTTCTGTGAGACTAACAACGAGGCGAACTTCCTCCTTTCCAGTACATCAGCCAGTTCATCCAGCAGCAAGCTACTGGTGAAGAATGTAATTCGACCATCCCTTCCCAGTTCCAGCAATTGGCGTGGTAAACCACCCCATAACAAACCTGAAACAATAATATTGGTATCAAGTACCAGACGCACGTTGCTTTCTCTGTGCGCGTACTGCGTTTACCTCTTCCTGAATCTCATCCATCGTCATGGGTCGCAAATGGACAGCCGCCAGTTTGTCCGCTGCGGAAAACAGGCCATTAACGGCTCGTCGGCGCAGAGTCTCGCGCAGAATATCCTCAATAGCACGGGGGGTCAGTAATCCGGCCTGCCTGGCTTCCTTAGCCAGATTATCCGGCAAGTCAATGGTCAGTGTGGTCATGGTTTTATCCTCATCGCGGCAACGATTGCAAGTGCATTTTGGTTAAAAAGCATCCAGATTCTTTTTACCTGAGCCCGCATCTTCATGCCGGCACAGTACCCAGTACTCCAACCATGCTGTTTTGATGGGTTCAGCGTCACTGTGGCGCTTCGCAACAAGGCACAGCTTGCCGCTAATGGCCTTAGTCCTTAGCAAAAGCTGTAACGCTGTGGCGGAGCGCCACAGCGGCGCCCGAAGGGTTGATCTGTCAGCACTCATGGCGTTG
>JAHXHF010000074.1 GCA_025656895.1 gamma proteobacterium symbiont of Bathyaustriella thionipta | reverse complement strand
AACGATGGCGAACAAAGGATACAATCCGCTGATCGCTATTCAGATGGCCCTGGCAGGTGAGTTCGATCTGGTAGGGGGTGAGTAGTTACCTAAAATGTAAAGAAACCCCTGTCCTGCCTCATTGTAATACGACACTCTATAAAATACTGAAGTTTGTTCAGAAATATAGATGCTGTAGACATTAATCATACTGGAGAACATCTCAAAAAATACCCTATTTATAATCAAATCTGAATTCAAGGCACAGGATATCTGAAGGGAAAACACATAATGCCCCAACCAGGATTTTTCAATTGAGGCGACCATTTCCAAAAAACGGATTAAAAAGGTCCCTTGGTTGACTGGAACAATCTCATTCATTGGGAAGCATTCAGTTGTAATGATGCTTAAGGTGTTAGCACTGCTAACACCCATACCCGGTGCGAAGGCGCGTTCAGCCGAGCCGGGCTACACTTCGTACTTTGCTTATATTTAGTAAATCATCATGAACGACAATGGCTCAATTTCACAGCGACCGGATGAAATATCAGGGCTAACATATACGCGGCAGCGGGTCGTCTTCCAGTTCCTCCAGGATGCGTTCACCGCCAAATTCGGTGCTTAAAACAACTCGTGCCAGGCTGGCATCCATGTGGCCGATGATGGCGGCCTGCTCACCTCCGGGTAGTGCCTGCCAAAGCTGCAGGGCGGTCGGGGCGCGAGTTGCATCGACCACGGCGACCACTCTTCCTTCACAGGCCAGAAACAGCGGATCATAACCGAGCATATCGCAGACGGATTGTACCGGGTCGTGAATGGGTACATCGGCCTGATTAAGACGCACACCCATACGGGTGGCGTGTTGCAGTTCATGGCATACGGTGGCCAGGCCGCCCCTTGTCGGGTCACGCATGAAATGCAGGCCGTCCAGCTTTGCCAGTGCCCGGGTAAAAGGCAGAACACTGGCCGAATCAGAACGCACGTCACCGCGCAGGCCGAACTGTTCACGCGCCAGCATGACCGAGATGCCGTGATCGCCTACCGGACCGCTGACCAGCAGAGCGTCACCGTCCTGAATTCTGTTCAGCCCCAGTTGCAAGTCTCTGTTTTTAAGTCCCACGCCGGTGGTGGCCAGATACAGTCCACCACCCTCGCCCCGGCGCAACACCTTGGTGTCTCCGGCCACCACCTTGACGCCGATCTCTTTGGCCGACTGCGCCAGACTTTTGATAATACGTTCCAGTTGTTCTATAGCCAGGCCTTCTTCAATAAAGGCATTCAAGCTAAGGTACAAAGGCGTGGCTCCCGCTACCGCCAGATCATTGCTGGTGCCGTGTACCGCCAGTGAACCGATATTGCCGCCGGGAAACTCCAGTGGCTGTACGGTGAAACCATCGGTGGTAAACATGACCTCTCCCTCTGCCAATGGCAGGCGCACGGCATCGGCCTGTACATCCAGACTGTCGTTACCCAGATGCGTGGCGAAAATCTCTTCGATCAGTTCACGCATATAGCGGCCACCGTTGCCATGCGCCAGAGAAATGTGAGTGTCTTGCATGTTGTTGCTCCGAAATTTTTTTTATGGGTAAATCCCTCTCCGCCCCCTCGCTATGCTCTCCCCTTTTTCCCAAGGGGGAAGCCGGGATTCTTCACCTGATCATCAAACTATGATGACTCGCTTAAGCCATATTCAATCACCTGACCGAAGCTGATAGCGGCATCATTCAGCGGAATTTTTGCCGGCAGCGTTACCTGAAAGCCGGCTTTTTCCAGCCTGATGATAGCGTTTTCAGTCAACAGGCGATTTTGAAATACGCCACCGCACAAGGTTACATGATTAACTCCGCTTTCATCACGAATACGCTGCGCCTGCTGCACGATAACTTGCGCCATACTGGCATGAAACAGGGTGGCGCGCTTTGATGTACTGCAGGTGTTGTCCTGTAAGAGCGCAAGCAGCGGTTGCCAGTCGCTTATCCAGACTTCATTTTCCTGTGTCAGCGGTAAATCAACCGCCTCGGTCAATGCTTCACATTGTGCTTCCAGCAGCATCGGCCCCTGACCTTCAAAACTGGCTTGTGAACATACTCCGATCAATGCCGCTGCTGCATCGAACAAGCGCCCGACGGATGTCGTTTGCGGTGCATTCAGTTGTTTTTGCCAGGCCTGATACAGCAATTCGGAACCCTGCGGCACAACAGAACAGCTTAAACCGGCTTCCCAGCACAAAGCGGCAGCGCTGCGCCAGGGCTGGCGACCGGCTTTGTCACCCCCCGGCAAGCGGAAGGGCCGCATGCTGGCGACACGCTGCCAGTGTCCCGGTCTGCCCAGCAGGGCTTCGCCTCCCCAAAGTGTGCCGTCTTCCCCAAAACCCACGCCATCCCAGGTAAAGGCCAGAACATGCTGGCGGGTATCGCATTCAAAATAAGCGGCTGAAGCATGCGCGTGATGATGAAACACAGTGTGCAGCGGCAGGTTTTGGCGGCGCGCCCAATGCCTGCTGCTGTAAGCCGGGTGCGCATCACCCACCAGCAGACGCGCTTCAACCGCATACAGTTTTTGCAAGTCCTTGACGGTATTTTCAAACACCTGCAGGCTGCGGGCTGAATCCATTTCACCAATATGCGGCGATATAACCGCTCGATTATCCCACGCCAGGGTAATGCAGTTTTTCATTTGCGCGCCCAGTGCCAGCAGCGGCTGTGGCAGGGCAAAAGGCAGTGTCAGTTCCATGGGAGCACAACCACGCCCCAGGCGTACGGGTCTGGGTTGGGCGGCAATCGTTCGATACACCGGATCATCGGCCGGCCTTACAATGGGGCGGTTATGATGCAAAAAGGCATCTGCCACCGCTTGCAGGCGTTTTTCCACCTCTTCGGCATCCGTCAGTACCGGCTCGCCACTGATGTTGGCGGAAGTAGCCAACAGCGGTTGGCCAAAGCCGTTCAGCAATAAATGGTGCAAAGGGCTGTAAGGCAACATCAGCCCCACTTCGTTCAAACCTGGTGCAATGTGTTTTGACAAGCGGCTTTGTGGCTTTTGGGTGAGCAGCAGAATGGGTCGTTCAGCTTGCAACAAAAAGGCCTCTTCCGCTTCAGTAAGCCGCAGCGAAGATTGCATGTGGCGAAACGGCTGTTGGCTGTCCACAGGAAACATCACCGCCAGAGGCTTGTGCGGTCGGGGTTTGCGCCGGCGTAAACGAGCCACCGCCTCATCACTACCCGCATCACACATCAGGTGATAGCCGCCTATGCCTTTTACCGCGACGATCTGCCCTTGTTGCAGCGCTTGCAGGCAGGCTTTCAGAGCTGCTTCGTTGCCCTCCTGCTGCACATCCCCCGCATGAAAAGCCAAAGCAGGGCCGCATTGCGGGCAGGCAACCGGCTCGGCATGAAAACGCCGGTTGGCCGGCTCTTCATACTCGGCCAGACAGGCCGGACATAAGGGAAATTCGGCCATGCTGGTGTTGGCGCGATCATACGGCAGGCTGCGAATCAGGGTGTAGCGTGGACCGCATTGAGTGCAGTTGATAAACGGATAACTATAACGCCGATCCGCCGGGTCGTTCATTTCTGCCAGACAATCATCACACAAATAAAGATCGGTCGGCACGCTGATGCGCGCCCTGCCCTGCGACTGACTTTGCAGAATGTGAAAATCATCACAGGCTTCAGCCTCAACCGGCTGGCTGGATTCCAGCACCGGCCTGGCCAGTGGCGGCTTTTTGGCCAGCAGATCGGCCTGAAAATCATGCAGGCTCTGAAGCTTGCCCTGAATATGAATTTCTACCTGCCCCATACAGTTTCTAACCCAGCCACACAAAGCATGCTGCTGTGCCAGGCGATACACAAAGGGACGAAAGACCACCCCCTGCACCTGTCCGGAGAGGATAATATGCCGGGCTGAACTGTCTGCGCGGGTTGGCAAAAAACCGCCTGAGTTAATCCGCGTTCAATGCTTGCGCTGTTTTGCTGGCCGGCTCACGCAAACCACCCGACCACCAGATTCGGCAGGCACCTTCATCGGAAACCATACAGGGGCCGACCGGATTTCTGGGGGTGCAGGCCGCACCAAACAGCTTGCATTCATTCGGATAGATTTTTCCCAGCACCACCTGTGCGCAATCACAGCCGGCGGGCATTTCTCCGGCTCGTTTGCGCGCATCATCGGCATAATCCGGGAATAATTTACGCGCATCGTGATCGGCATAGGCGTCATCCAGCTCATAGCCGGAAGCCGGAATAATGCCTACCCCGCGCCAGTTGGCATCCACCACATTCATAGCTTTGGCCAGATGCGCCTGGGCAGAAGGATTACCGCCGGGACGTACCACTTGCGGATAGCAGTTATCCAGAAAATAACGACCTTCCTGCAATTGGCGCAGGGTGGAATACATGGCGGCCAGCAGGCTGTCCGGCTGAAAACCGGCAACCGCCGCAGGAATATGATGCTGATCGACCACAAACTGCCATTCTTCCGGCCCCATCACGGTGGATACATGGCCGGGCGCAATCAGCGCATCAAACCCCGGCGTGCCCGATTCCAGCAACATGGCAACCGCCGGCCAGGTTAAACGACCGGATAGCAGCACAGAAAGATTTTGCGGCACACCTTCCACCATCATGGCGGCAACCGGGGCGGTGGTGGTTTCAAAACCGGCGGCAAAAAAGACAACCGGCTTGTGCGGATGGGCCTGCGCGATACGGACCGCTTCCGTGGGCGATGCAATGGGACGAATATCCGCACCCTGTGCGGCAGCCTGCTGCAGGGTTCTTGCCTGAGTTTTTTTAACATTCACCGGCACCCGCAGCATGTCACCGAAAGCGACCAGAATAATGTCTTCATGCAAGGCCAGTTGAATAGCCTCAAAAATATCTTCTTCCGGGCAAATGCAAACCGGACAACCCGGCCCCGGCACCAGTTCAATCCTGTCGGGCAATGCCTTGCGCAAACCCGCCATCGTGATAGAACGCTCGTGACCGCCACAAACATTCATGATTTTGACGCGCTTTTTTAGCGTCAGGGCATGAATGCGTTGCAGCCATTGTTTTGCGTCTGTGCTCATTTAGTGATTACTCTTGAGGATATGAATATTCAAGAGCTGCTTTGGCAATCACCCTGATCGCACACACCATAGATAATCAGCGAATGGTCCTGCATCTTAAAACCGTTATCCCTGGCAATGGCTTTTTGCCGTTCTTCGATAACTTCATCAAAAAACTCCACCACACGGCCACATTTAACACACACCAGATGATCGTGATGCCCGCCCTGACTCAACTCAAAAACAGAATGACCGCCTTCAAAATGATGCCGATTAACCAGACCGGCGGTTTCGAACTGGGTCAGCACCCGGTAAACCGTGGCCAGACCAATATCCGAGTCATTTTTCAGCAGCTGTTTATAAACATCTTCCGCGCTCAGATGGCGATCATTGGAAGTTTCCAGAATCTCCAGTATTTTCACTCTTGGCAGGGTTACTTTCAGGCCCGCTTTTCTAATTTGCTGGTTTTCCAACGTGATCCTCTCCCAGAATTGTTCCGGCTTCGCTGTTTTTCCGTTATGATAGGCGAATTACCAGTCAAAAAGTCAGATTTATATTAATGATACGAAAGCTTCTCATTACTAGCCTGCTGCTTGCAAGCGTTATTAACGGTGGCTGTGCTTTTTCCCGCAGCGTGGGTGAAGCCACATCCCAGGTTCCCAAAGCCATGGCCTTGCTTGCGCCTGTTTATCAGGCTCCTGTGCAGCAGGGCAATGTAGTCACTCAGAATCAGGTCAACCAGCTACAACCCGGCATGAGCAAACGCCAGGTTAATTTTTTGCTGGGAACGACGCTGCTGGTTGATCCTTTTCATCAGAATCGCTGGGACTATTTCTATTCCTATGAAAAAGCCGGCGACCTGGAACAGAAAGAAAATCTTACTGTCCTTTTCGATGATAACCGGCTGGTCAGTATTCAGGGTGATTTTCATCCGGAACCCTATGACGCCATGCAGGAACAGGAAGACATTGTGGTGGAAGTACCCGACCAGGAGGAAGATACCGGTTACATTACCCGCATGTTGCGTGCCATCAGTCTGGATGAAGACAGTTAATCGCTGAATCTTTAGCCGCCCTGCAGGTAGAGGTTCAGGAAATAGCCAACCTCTCAGCCGCCTTTAGCGGCCGCTCCCTTTTTCATCGGTTTGCCTTTGGCCGCGCGTTTTTTGCGTGCTTCTTTCGGGTCGGCAATCAAGGGCCGGTAAATTTCAATCCGGTCACCCGCTGACAGCAAGGCATCCGCTTTGGTTTTTTTACCAAAAATACCCACTGCATCCTTGTGCGGATCTATTTGCGGGAATTTCTTCAGTATGCCCGATTTTTCGATACCGGCCAGCACGGTTGCGCCCTTCTCCACCTGTGCTTTCAACAATACCTGCTCATCCGGCAAGGCGTAGGCCACTTCAATTTCAAAAGTTTCTTCAGTCAATGTACAACTCATCCGCTCGTTTACAGAAAGCATCGACCATAGAGTTCGCGGCCTGGGTAAAAAACAGACCGAAAGCCTTGTTAATCAACGCGCCGGAAAACTCAAAATGCAGTTCCAGTTCAATTTTACAGGCATCTTCACGCAGCGCGGTAAATTTCCAGGCACCATCCAGACGCGTAAAAGGGCCTTTTACCAATTCTATGTCCATGCGCTCATCGGGTATCAGACGATTACAGGTTTGAAAAGTCTGGCTGATGCCGATACGTGCCACTTCAATCTCGCCGCAAATCCGCTCCGGATCCTGTGAAAGCAGCCGTGAAGATTTGCACCAGGGCAGAAAATCCTGATATTGCTCAACATCGCATACCAGTTGATACATCTGATGCGCGGAATGTCTTACCAGTGCAGATTTTTCTACGACAGCCACGAATCAAACACCCCCAGCGCATTCAATAAAACCACCATTACCGCCAGTGGAGAAATATAACGAACCACAAAATACCACAATCGGTAAGCCGGGCCATCACCCATTGCCAATTCATCCCGGCTGAGTTTGCGACTGGCCACCCATCCCGCATACACTGCTATCAGTAAACCACCCAGCGGCAACATGATATTGGCCGTCAGAATATCCAGCACATCAAACAGGCCGTCACTTTTCTTCTGACCGAGAAAATGGAAGCTAAAGGCCCAGTCACTGAACGACATAATCGTCAGTATGCCCACTGCCCAGGTCGCAATACCGGCCACCATCGAAGCCCGCAGCCGGCTCAGCCCCCGGTTTTCAACCAGCCAGGCTACCGCCGGTTCAATTAATGAAATCGAAGAGGTCCAGGCCGCGAACACCAGTAATATAAAAAACAGACTACCAAAAAACCGGCCGCCGACCATTTGTCCGAAAGCAATCGGCAAAGTGGTAAAAATCAGGCCCGGCCCGGCGGCCGGTTCCAGATGATTGGCAAACACAATTGGAAAAATAGCCAGACCCGCCATCAATGCCACCAGTGTATCGGCTCCCGCAATCCAGAAAGTAGCCCGTGCGATGGATACGTTTTTCGGCATATAGGAGCCGTACACCATGATCGCGCCCATACCCAGACTGAGGGTAAAAAAGGCATGCCCCATGGCAGTCAGTATCGGGCCGAAAGTAAAGCGGCAGGTTTCCACCCCGTTAACAGACTCGCACAGATAAAAAACCTTGCCAAAATCGGCTGCAAACAGAAAATTAAAGCCTTCGGCAAAAGCGCCACTGCTTAATGCGTAACCAATCAGTACCGCCAACAGGATAAACAACAGGGGCATCAGGGAAACTACCGCCTTTTCAAGACCTTCTTTCACCCCGCGCGCCACCACCACCATAGTGGCCAGCATAAACAGGCTATGCCAGACCAGCAGTTTTTCCGGAGAACCGATAAAAGCGGCGAACATATCGCCAATCTGTTGCGCGTTCTGGCCGACAAAGGCTCCCGAGGCCGAACGAAAAACATACGCCATGGCCCAGCCGGCAATAACGCTGTAATAAGAAAGAATCAGAAAACCGGCCAATACCCCCATCCAGCCCAGGCCGATCCACAGGCGTGAGGTTTTTTCAGTATCCGCCAGATACGCCATGGTATTAATGGGGCTTTGCCGGCCGCGACGACCCATCAGAATCTCGGCCATCATCACCGGAATACCAATCAGGGCGACACACCCCAGATAAACCAGAACAAAAGCACCACCACCGTTTTCACCCGCGATGTAGGGAAATTTCCAGATATTACCCAGCCCCACCGCCGAACCGGTAGCCGCCAGAATAAAAATCCAGCGTGATGACCACTGACCGTGTATTGATTGTTTCTCTATTGACATTCAGTCCCCTCTTGTACCGCTGATGAAGCGGCCGCTGTGTATTTTTTCTGCTAGCGGCGCAATACTCTCAAAATACGCACCGTATTGGCAACTGACAGCGTGCGACTCTGTCAGTACAATAGCGCCGCATGAGCAAAAACAAGAAATCATCCAGTGACAGCGCCACCATCGCACTGAATAAAAAAGCCAGATTTGACTTTTTTATCGAGCAGCGATTTGAAGCCGGTCTGGTGCTGCAAGGCTGGGAAGTAAAAAGCCTGCGTGCCGGGCGCGTACAACTGACCGAAAGCCACATCATCATCAAACAGGGTGAAGCCTGGCTGCTGGGAGCCATGATAACGCCGCTACAGACCGCTTCCACACACATTCACCCCGATGCCACGCGCACCCGCAAGCTGCTTATGCATCGCCAGGAACTAAGCAAGCTCATCGGCCAGGTCGAACGCAAAGGCTATACCCTGGTGGCCACCGCCATGTACTGGAAACGCGGTCGCGCCAAACTGGAAGTGGGTCTGGCCAAGGGTAAAAAGCAACACGACAAACGCGCGCTAATCAAAGAACGTGACTGGCAGCGTGACAAACAACGCGGCCTGAAATATCAATAAACCAAGGAACTTACAATATGTCCGAAAGTAAAAAAATCTATCCGGTTCCCGCCGAATTTGCGGCCCAGGCCAACGTCAACAAAGCCCAGTATGATGCCCTGTATCAGCAATCGGTCGATGATCCCGACGGCTTCTGGGCGCAGCAGGCGCAAGACTATCTCAGCTGGTCAAAACCCTGGGACAAGGTACTGGACTGGAGCTTTGGCGAAGATGACCTGCACATCAACTGGTTCAAGGGCGGCGAGCTGAATATTTCGGTCAACTGTCTGGATCGTCATCTGCCCGAACGCGCCGGGCAAACCGCTATTCTGTGGGAAGCCGATCATCCCGATGAAGCCAGCCGTCACATCACTTATGCCGAACTGCATGCCGATGTAAACAGGTTCGCCAATGTGCTGAAAGATCGCGGTGTTAAAAAAGGTGATCGCGTATCCATCTATATGCCAATGATTCCCGAAGCGGTCGTCGCCATGCTGGCCTGCACCCGCATCGGCGCGGTGCATTCCATTGTATTCAGCGCCTTCTCACCCGAAGCGCTGGCCAATCGCATTCTGGATTCCGACTGCCAATGCCTGATTACCGCCGACCACTCCATGCGTACCGGCAAGGCGCTGCCACTGAAAAAGAATGCCGATAGCGCTCTGCAAAAATGTCCGAATGTACATACTTCCATCGTAGTAAAACGCGGTGACGGTGAAGTAGCCTGGCAGGACGGACGTGATATCTGGTATCACGAAGCCATGGCCACAGCCGATGCGGTTTGTGAAGCCGAAGCCATGGACGCGGAAGACCCACTGTTTATCCTCTACACCTCCGGTTCCACCGGCAAACCCAAGGGCGTGCTGCACACCACCGGCGGCTATCTGTTACAGGCCGCCATGACGCACAAACTGGTGTTTGATTACAAAGACGGCGAAGTTTACTGGTGTACCGCCGACATCGGCTGGGTTACCGGACACAGCTACATTGTTTACGGCCCGCTCACCAACGGCGCCACCAGCCTGATGTTTGAAGGCGTACCCACCTGGCCGGATGCCGGTCGTTTCTGGCAGATTATCGACAAACATCAGGTAGCCAGCTTCTATACCGCCCCGACCGCCATACGCGCGCTCATGGCCGTGGGTGAAGAACCGGTAAAAGCCTGTTCGCTGCAATCATTGCGGGTACTGGGTACGGTGGGCGAACCCATCAACCCGGAAGCCTGGGAATGGTACAACCGCGTAGTGGGTCACAATCACTGCCCCATTGTGGATACCTGGTGGCAGACCGAAACCGGCTCGCATCTGATTACCCCGCTGCCCGGCGCAACCGATCTGAAGCCCGGCTCTGCCACACTGCCCTTTTTCGGTGTGCAACCCTGCCTGCTGGATGAAGAAGGTAACGAAATTACCGGCAACCCCGCCAGCGGCAACCTCGCCATCAAAGCCCCCTGGCCTTCACAGATGCGCAGCCTGTATGGTGACCATCGGCGCTTTTATGAAACCTATTTCCAGATGTATCCCGGCTACTATTTCACCGGTGACGGCGCAAAACGTGATGAAGACGGCTACTACTGGATTACCGGCCGCGTGGATGATGTGCTGAATGTCTCCGGCCACCGTCTGGGCACCGCCGAGATTGAATCGGCACTGGTACTGCACCCCAAAGTGGCCGAAGCCGCCGTGGTCGGCTATCCGCACGACATCACCGGCCAGGGCATTTATGCCTATGTCACCCTCAATCACGGTGAAAACGGTTCAGACGAACTCAAAGCCGAACTGGTCGCACAGGTACGCAAGGAAATTGGCCCGATCGCCAAGGTCAACCTCATGCAATGGGCACCCGGCCTGCCCAAAACCCGTTCCGGTAAAATCATGCGCCGCATACTGCGCAAGATAGCCGCCAACGAAGTAGACGCACTGGGCGACACCTCAACCCTGGCCGATCCATCGGTAGTGGATGATTTGATTGAAAACCGGCTGAATAAATAAGATATAAGTTCAACCAGTCCCCCTCTTTAGCAAAGAGGGGCCAGGGGAGATTTGAAATATCTGAAGGGGGAATTTGCACGAATACTTGCACAGTCTGCTTGCTACGGAACTTGCAGCCGCTTACACTGTCTACCAGATTGAATCCCTGAGTCGTAAACAGGGTTCACATCCTGGGGGGCGACCTGGCTTCGACGTGGGTTGCGAAACCTTGGGTGCATGCCGAGGGGCAGATTTCCTCGTAAATCCTACTGCAAACTTATAGTTGCCAACGACGACAACTACGCACTCGCTGCTTAATACCCAGTAGGGTGCTGTCTGACTGGAGCCGTGCTTATGCGTCCAGGTTCTTCGGAACATTCAGGCATCATATCTCATAAGATCTCGTAGCGGCTTGTTCGGGGCCAAAGCGCTAAAACCTTACCGAAATCGCCGTCTGAGCGCCCTGTGTGTCGGGTATTAGCCGGTTAAATTTAATAGACACCACTAAGCATGTAGAGCCGAAGGCAGAGGATTTGCGGACGCGGGTTCGATTCCCGCCGCCTCCACCAATACAAAAGGGTTGCCCGATAAGGCGACCCTTTTTTATTAGTGGTGGTGGCCGGATGAGGACCCGCATTCCGGGTTTGAAAAAATTGTCTGGAACAATTTTTCACGACCAGAGGGAGCCCGCAGGGTGAGGCACAGGGATGTGCTGAATAAAAAATTGTCTGGAACAATTTTTCAACAAACGAGCAGGAGTAAATAGTGTCCGGCAGAAAACTCGCTATTTTCGAGGGGCTATGACCCCGCCCGCCGTCGAATTCAGTCAATTGCCTGCATTTTTGGCC
>JAHXHF010000260.1 GCA_025656895.1 gamma proteobacterium symbiont of Bathyaustriella thionipta | reverse complement strand
TTTTCTCTTCTTTCTTTCGCTCATTGGTTCATTTCTCCCATCACAGAGTACAGCTTAAACTACTGTCTTGATTATGGGGTCCACTTTAGGGTGATCGTGATGATATGCTGCCTACCAATCATGGATTTGATGAATTTTTTGGCAATCTGTACCACCTGAATGCCGAAGAAGAACCGGAAAATGAAGATTACCCGAAAGACCAGGCATTCCGTAAAAAATATGGTCCGCGAGGCGTTATTCATTCCTATGCGCATGGCAAAATTATAGACACCGGCCCCTTAACCAAGAAACGCATGGAAACGGTAGATGATGAAACCGTTGCCGCTGCACTGGATTTTATTGAACGCCAGAATAAAGCGGGTAAGCCCTGGTTCGTCTGGTGGAGTGGTACACGCATGCACTTTCGTACGCATGTAAAAAAAGAATTGCGTGGTATATCAGGACAGGATGAATACAGCGATGGCATGGTCGAACATGATCGCCACATTGGTCAGTTTCTGAAAAAACTGGATGATCTGAAGATCGCCGACAATACCATTGTTTTCTATTCAACTGACAATGGCCCCCATATGAACACCTGGCCAGACGCCGGTATGACTCCTTTTCGCGGTGAGAAAAACACCAACTGGGAAGGCGGCTGGCGTGTGCCGGCTATGGTACGTTGGCCAGGACACATAAAAGCAGGAACCTGGTCTAACCAGATCATGCATCACATGGACTGGATGCCAACTTTTCTGGCAGCTACCGGCAATCCCAACATCAAGAAAGAACTGTTGACCGGTTATAAAGCTATCGGGCGGAATTACAAAGTACATCTGGATGGCTACAACTTTTTACCTTTGTTAACCGGAAAGGAAAAAGAAGGCCCCCGGCATGAGATTTTTTACTTCTCTGATGACGGTGACCTGACAGCGCTGCGCTACAATGACTGGAAGGCCGTGTTTATGGAACAGCGTATTGCCGAGACCTTTGAAACCTGGGCGAACCCTTTTACGCCATTACGCGTACCGCTCATTTTTAATTTGCGCCGTGATCCTTATGAGCGTTCACAGCTTACCTCTAACACCTATTACGACTGGATGTTGGATCGTGTCTTTCTATTGGTACCTGCGCAAACCTACGTGGCTGAATTTCTGGGTACTTTCAAGGATTATCCACCACGCCAGAAAGCGGCCAGTTTTTCTTTAGATAAAGTCATGGAAAAACTAACACCTAATGGTGGTTAAATCTCGATTTATTGTAACGACTCACCGAGTTGTTGCCATTTATTAAACTAAGGAATAAAGGGGCTGGGCCAGCTTGGCTTCAGCCCTTTTTTTGTTACATCTGCAGAGTACAAATATGAATATCATACAAAAACCCTCCAAAATGTTATTGGCTGCTTTATTATTCGGTTTTTTTAGCACAGCGGCCTTTGCCGATCCTTTGCCGTCCTGGAACAACGGTGCTGCGAAACAAGACATTCTGACCTTTGTAAAAGCGGTAACCGATCCCAATAGTAAAGATTTTGTGCCACAGGCTAAACGCATTGCCACTTTCGACAATGATGGCTGCTTATGGACTGAAAAACCGGTTTATTTCCAGTTATTGTTTAGCATAGACCGAATAAAAGCGCTGGCAGCAAAGCATCCTGAATGGAAAAATACCCAGCCCTTCAAAGCGGTGTTAGAAGATGACATGGAAACACTGCTGGCATCCGGTAAAAAAGGCCTGGTGCAGCTTGTGATGGCCAGCCACGCGGGTACCACTACCGAAGAATTTTCCCGCATCGTCAAAGACTGGCTGGCAAACTCGAAACACCCCAGGTTCAAACGACCTTACAACGAACTGGTTTTTCAGCCTATGCTTGAATTGCTGGCTTACCTGCGCGCCAATGGCTTTAAAACCTATATTGTTTCAGGCGGTGGTATTGAGTTTATGCGTCCCTGGGCTGAACAAGTTTATGGCATTCAGCCAGAACAGGTCATAGGGAGCAGTATTAAAACCCAATTCGAACTACGCGATGGCAAGCCTGTATTGGTACGTTTACCCGAAATCAATTTTATTGACGACAAGGAAGGCAAGCCGGTGGGTATAAATCAACATATCGGCCGACGTCCTATACTGGCCTTTGGCAATTCAGACGGTGATCTGCAAATGCTGCAATGGACAGCTGCAGGATCAGGTAGACGCTTGATGGGACTGGTACATCACACTGATGCCAAACGCGAATATGCCTATGATAAAAAATCGCACGTTGGCAAGCTGGATAAAGCACTGGATGCGGCTAATAAAAATGGCTGGCTCGTTGTTGATATGCAGCAGGACTGGAACCGCATTTATCCGTCATCCTTGTAAGCCTGTCACTATTCGCTGATTCTTCCGGGCTAACGCAGGGTCACCAGTTCTTCGGAACTGGTGGGATGTATGGCGACCGTATCATCAAAGTCTTTTTTGTTGGCGCCCATGCGAATGGCGACCGCAAAACCCTGCATCATTTCATCCACTCCCATGCCGATCAGATGACAGCCGACAATTTTTTCCTGCGCGCCTACCGTAATCAATTTCATGCTCACTTTACTGCCATTTTGGGTAAAAGCATGGTACATGGGCGTAAAACGGGTTTGATAGGTTTTGACCGAATTTCCGTGCTTTTCTCTGGCTTCACCTTCGGTCAGTCCGATGGTGGCAATGGGTGGATGTGAAAATACCACGGAAGGGATCCAGTCATAATCCAGCCTGCGTTCCCGTTTGTGATCAAACAAACGATCCGCCAGGCGTCGAGCGGCGGCTATGGCTACCGGTGTCAGTTGTGCCCGACCGGTAACATCACCCACCGCATAAATGCCATCCACATTGGTATTTTGATAAAGATCGGTTTTTATATGGCCCTGAGCGTCCGTTTCTACTCCGGCCTTATCCAGTTGCAGACCCTCTGTCATCGGGCTGCGGCCGATGGCCCAGATCAGTTGATCAAAGCCACTCAATGTCTGGCCGTTATCACCTTGCAGTGTCAACTGGCCGGAATCCTGTTTGTGTATTTTTTTAATGGCCGAAGAAGTGATGATATTGATACCCTGATTGAGCATTTCTTCGGTGAGAGACTCTCTCAGCATGACATCAAAGGGGCGCAATAAATGTTGCTTGCGCAGCAGCAGGGTCACTTCCGTACCCAGCGCGTTCAACATACACGCCAGTTCAACTGCTATATAACCACTGCCTGTAATGGCGACCCGTTGCGGCTGTTCATCCAGTTCAAAAAAACCATCCGATGTGATACCGAACTGAGCACCTTCAATAGCCGGTACATCAGCTTTACTGCCAGGAGCGATAACAATGTTATCGGCGGAATAATGCTCACCATTCACTTCCAGGGTATTGCTGCTGATAAAGCGGGCAAAACCCTGAATGTGATCGATGTTTGAATCCTGCAAATAATTGACATACCAGTTATTGATATTCTGCACGTAGCCATCACGCGACTGCTTCAGTTTCGACCAGTCAAAACCTTTCAACTCAAGAGCAAAACCATAGTCACGGGCATCTTCCAATGTGTGCGCAATATGGCCCCCGAAATACATGATTTTTTTCGGTACACAACCCACATTGACGCAAGTCCCACCCAGCCTGGCGGATTCAATCACGGCACATTTACAGCCGTGCAGTGCCGCCCGTTCCGCAACAGAAAGTCCGCCACTACCCGCGCCAATCGCAATCAGGTCGTAGTGCTTACGTTTTGTCATAATATTAATCCTTTAATAATCAGTTTATTACAACTGATTTCTTAGCTACATTATTACGCAAATAGCGCGGCAGGGCTTGTTCAGCAGACAACACTTTTCCGGCCAGGAAATCGGCCTGAGCCAACATCAGCATATCAGACGCATGGCAATGCACAGGCTGTGCTTTGATCCTGATGTGCGGAAAATTCTGTGGCTGTAAAACCTCGCTGTAGGCTTGCCAGCCACTTCCGCAGCCCAGCCATGAGCGATCCTGGCTGATCTTCAGATCGGCAGCAGCCATCACCTGTTCGCTGCCGGTTAATTGCATCAGCCCGTTGTGTTCCTCATAGCAGGCCGTGTAAATCTCGTGCATACGCGCATCCACCGCCACCACTACATTTTCTGCCTGATAGCGGTGCCAGCAGGCCTGTGCCAGAGTACGCAGGCTGGATATGGCCAGCGCCGGTAAATCGGCTCCGAAAGCAGTACCTTGTATAACACCCGTGGCAATGCGCACACCGGTAAATGACCCCGGCCCGCGAGCGAAAGCCAGCGCGTCCAGTTGCTGTAAACTTATGCCGGCCTGCGTCAGTAATTCATCCATCATACCCAGTATGCGCTGACTGGCCTGACGCGGCTCCAGTATAAATTTCTCCGTGATTTCATCATCCAGCAGCAAGGCTGCCGAGGTGGCATCCGCACTGCTGTCTATGGCCAGCATCTTCATGCTTCAGCCGCCTCTGTTTGCAATTCGTGCTTCAGAAAGTGACTGATCTCGGGAAACATATGGGTTTTTTTCATCGGCGGCAGACTTTTCAAAAAAAGTTTTCCGTAAGGCTTTTGATACAATCGAGGGTCACAGATAACCAGCGCGCCACGATCACTGGCATCACGAATCAAACGCCCTGCCCCTTGTTTCAGGGCCAAAATAGCCTGCGGTAACTGATAGCTGATAAAGGGGTTTTCACCCGCCGCTTTCATGGCAGCAAGACGTGCCTGTAATACCGGATCCCCGGGTGAGGCAAAAGGCAGTTTGTCAATAATCACCAATGAGAGCGCGGCACCTTTAACATCCACTCCTTCCCAAAAACTGGCGGTTCCCAGCAATACACCCCGGCCACACTCGGTAAAATCAGCCACCAGTTCTGCCTTGGGGGCCGTACCCTGAATAAACAGCGGATAATCGAGCCTGTCTTCAAATCGTTCCGCCATATCCTGCAAAGCCCGGTGACTGGTAAACAATACAAAACACCGACCGGCGGACAAATCGATCAAATGGCTGGCCAGTTGCGCGAACTTGGCCGGATAGTGCTCATCAAAAGGCTCGGGCAGATAGTCCGGCATATACAACATGGCCTGCTGCTCATAGTCGAATGGACTGTCCCATTTGCCCTGACGCACATCCTGCAGCCCCAGGCGCTGACAATAATGTTTGAAATCATCACCTACCGCCAGTGTGGCGGAGGTGAATATCCAACTGGCACGCAATTGTTGCATCTGTTCCTGAAAAGGCTCCGAAATATCCAATGGCGTGAGTTGTAAACGCAGGCTTTGCGAGCCGGTTTCAAACCAGCGAATATGCTTGCCTTCATCCGCCTGCAGAAATTGTTCCAGACACAAACTCAGATAACGGTTTCTTTCACTGGCACTTTGCAGGCCCTTGCCTCTTGCGGCCATGTCATCCAGCATTTCTGCTGACTGTTGCAAACGGCTCTGCAACTGTTGCAGAGATTTAATAACAACCTCATCCTCCCGGACCGCATTCCAGCTATCCCGTTGACTACCCAAGCCAAAAGACAGACGAAAATCACGCGTACTCTTTTTTACCGCATCCAGTAATTCCAGCAATTCCGGTTGATCATTGGCTTCCTGACGATAGGCCAGTTCGGCATCACGCAAAAAATCCATAATCTGACGTGAACTGACATTAGAACCGAAAAAATGCGTGGCCGTTTCCGGTAGCTGGTGCGCTTCATCAATAATAAAACAATCGGCGGCTGGCAGCAGTTCACCAAAGCCTTCTTCCTTCAAGGCCAGATCAGAGCACAACAAATGATGATTGATGACCACCAGATCAGCTTCCTGCGCCCTGCGTCTGGCTTCTACCAGATGGCAATCCCGATACACCGGACATTCGCCGCCCAGGCAGTTGTCGGTATTGGAGGTCACTTGTGGCCAGATGGAGGCATCTTCCGGGATAACACCCAGTTCGTTGATGTCTCCGCTGTGCGTTTGCTGACTCCAGTCTTCAATGATTTCCAGCCATTGACTCATTTGCCGGCTCAAAGTGTCGGCCTCGAACTGCAGGTTCTGCAAACGATGCACACACAGATAATTGGCCCGCCCTTTTAACAGGCAGACATCAGCCGGAATCGACATGGCACGCATCACCACCGGCAGATCACGATGAAACAATTGATCCTGCAGATTGCGTGTACCGGTGGAAACAATAATTTTGCCTCCTGACAATAAAGCCGGCACCAGATAGGCAAATGTTTTGCCGGTTCCTGTACCTGCTTCCGCTACCAGTACATCATTATCATTTATAGCGGCGGATACTGACTGTGCCATGGCCTGTTGCTGCTGGCGATAACTGAACCCGCCTATTTCGCTGGCAAACAAACCATCCTTGCTGAAAATTTCACCCACATCAGGATGCATGTGCTTAAGAACGCCTGTATATGAGTCAAAAGGCAGCTATGATCAGGCTTTGGATGGTTCCCAGTAACCGAAAGCCTGCTGCTTGGCCGCAGGGGCTGCTGCAGCCGCCGGTTTGCGTACATCGTCCATGACGTGTTTGGCAAAGGCGCACAATTGCTCCATATAATCATCCTTGCGCTCATCCGGCATATCCTGCATGCCCAGCATATAGCCGGAAACCGCCGCCAGATATTGCAGAGTAACACCCGGATCACTGGCCGACTGATCGGCTTCAACAATGGTCTGCTGGATATTCTGAATCAATTGTGGAGAAAGTTGCAGTTCGCTCATGTTTTTATCCTTAAGTAAATGTAATGGCCGAAGTCGCGGCATTATACAACGCTGCCTGAAGATAGTCGGCATCTAATCAGCGTTTTTTCAGACAGCCCCGTATACGTTCAACGCCTTTGTGCAGTTGATCTATATCGGTGGTATAGGCAAAGCGCAGATGATGTTGCGCCTGATTACGGCCAAAATCCTTGCCTGGCGTGACCGCTACCCGGGCTTTTTGTAACAAATCTTCGCACAGCGTGCTGCTGTCATTCGCCAACGGACGGCTGTTGGCATAAATGTAGAAAGCTCCTTCCGGTTGCAACGGTATATCAAAGCCCAGATCCAGCAAGGCCGGGTAGAGAAAATCACGCCTTTGCCGGAAGATTTCACGGCGTTGCTCCAGTATTTCCTGTGTGTCTGTGCTAAAAGCCTGCAGCGCGGCATATTGTGACAGCGTGGACGCGGCCAGAAAAATATTCTGTGCCAGCCGCTCTATGGCATCCACATAACACTCAGGCGCAACCAGCCAACCCAGGCGCCAGCCGGTCATGCCAAAGAATTTTGAAAAACTGTTGATGACGAAGTGCTGCGGCCGCTCATGCAGCAAGGTGGCCGGCGCTTGCTCATACAGCAGCCCCTGATAAATTTCATCCATCACCAGGACACCCTCATGGGCTTCCGCAAAGGCTGCCAGTTCAGACAGCTGTGTTGGCGGAATAACGGTACCGGTAGGGTTGGATGGGCTGGCCAGCATCAGTGCCACTGTCTGTTCATCCCAGCATTCTGATAATTGTTCAGCCGTCGGTTGGTAATGACTGGCGGCATCCACTTTCAATGCCACCGGAGTGCCGCCCATCCATTCGACAAAATTGCGGTTACAGGGATAACCGGGATCGGGCAGCAGCACTTTGCGCCCGGCTTCGGCCAGCACACCCATTACCAATTGCAACGCACCGGAAGCCCCCGGCGTGATGATAATGCGCTCAGGCGCTATCTGCGTGTCGAAGCGCTCCTGATAATAAGTCGATATGGCCTCCCGTAAGGCGGGCAGCCCCAGCGCGGGCGTATAATGCGTTTTACCATTAGCCAGAGCCTGCTGACCCGCCTCAATAACAGCTTGTGGCGTGATGAAGTCCGGCTCACCGATCTCCATGTGTACAACATCCTGCCCCGCCGCTTCCATGGCGCGCGCACGCGCCAGCAAATCCATCACATAAAAGGGCGCAATGCGCTCCATACGGCCGGCCGTTGCAGGCAGGCAGCTCATGCGGAAGCGTTCACTTGCCGGTTCAGTGCGATCAGATCCTGAACATGCAGCATGTCCCCTTGCCAATCCACACCTGCCAGGCGTGTCGCCGGTGAACCGGGATCACCCAGTTGATCCAATACCAGTGTGGCGTCACTGAAATCCTGACCGGCGGTGTAGTCATTTTGGGTGACCAGTATGTGTTTGATACCGGCATCCCGTGCCGATATAACGCCATTTACCGAGTCTTCCAGCGCCACACAGGCAGATGCCGGCAACTGCAACAGTTCAAGAGCCAGGGTAAATACATCCGCTGCCGGTTTCTTTTTCTTCACCATTTCACCGGCAGCAATCACTTCAAACCAGTCGATTGATTCAATACCCAGGGTATGTTCCAGCAGTGCAGTAACGTTACGCGGCGTAGTGGTGGTGGCAATCGCCAGTCGCAAGCCCTGATCGCGCGCTTCCTGTAACAAGCGCCTGACTCCGCACCTGAGTGGGATTTTTCCTTGCTCCAGCAGTTTCACATAATGTACGGTTTTTTTAGCATGTAATTCAGCCAGGAACTGTTTTAAAGCGCTTTCATCACCGTCAAATGCCCACTCCTGATTGAATTTTTGCAAATAGTACAACATGCGCTCCTTGCCACCCGTAACAGCCAGAAGCTGGTGGTAAAGTGCATCATCCCAGTGCCAGTCCAGCCCTTCCTGTTTGAATACTTCATTGAAGGCCACCCGGTGACCATCACGTTCGGTATCGGCCAATGTGCCATCGACATCAAATATCAGCGCTTTCAATTCAGCCATGCTCTGTTCCCTTGTAATATTTAAGTATTGCCGTGCATCAGGAGGAGTCCCCCATGAATAATATCCTGATTGTCCTTGGAAAAAGCTTGACCTGCAACTCGCTTTTGGTGGATTAAGCTTGCGACAGGCGCACTATTCTGGTATCAATACCGCCCTTAATAAATGCTTGGACATAAGGAGTGAGCGGATGGTGGCCGCCAAAAAGACAGCAAAGAATACCATTTTCGGTGTTGAGCCCTATAAAGAGAAGAAGGGCGAAGAATATATGAACGATGCTCAAATTGAGCATTTTCGCCGGGTTTTAAATGGCTGGAAGACCCAGTTAATGGAAGAGGTAGACCGTACTGTACATCACATGCAGGATGATGCGGCCAATTTTCCTGACCCGAATGACCGTGCTACCCAGGAGTCTGAATTCAGTTTTGAACTGCGTACCCGTGACCGCGAGCGCAAACTGATTAAAAAAATTGACGACACCATTGATCACCTCGACAGCGGCGATTATGGCTACTGTGAAACCTGTGGTGTGGAAATCGGTATTCGTCGTCTGGAAGCACGGCCTACCGCAACCCAGTGTATTGATTGCAAAACTCTGGATGAGATCCGTGAAAAGCAGATGGGATAAGGCCATTGGCTTTTACCCTGCTGAATTAAAGCCGGCTGATGCCGGCTTTTTTATTGACGAAGTGCCTACCAGGCGACTACTTTTCCCGTGCACACCCCCGGCTATATAGGACGTTTTGCCCCCTCCCCGACCGGTGAGCTGCACTTTGGCTCGCTGGTGGCGGCTGTTGCCAGTTTTCTGGATGCCCGCAATCATCAGGGACAATGGCTGGTGCGCATGGAGGATGTGGATAGCCGCCGTGAGAAACAAGGTGCGGCTGATCAAATTCTGCGTACTCTGGAAGCCTTTGGCCTGCAATGGGACGCTAGTGTTCTTTACCAAAGCCGGCGCGAACCGGCTTATCAGGCCGCTTTGCAAGACCTGATTAAAAATCGATGGGCTTATCCTTGTGGCTGCAGCCGTAGTGAAATTAGCCGAAACGCAATATTAACAGGCCCGGAGGGCCCGCTTTATCCGGGAACCTGCCGCTCAGGTCTGGCTGCCGGAAAAACACTGCGCTCCTGGCGTTTTCGGGT
The DNA here is from genome assembly GCA_025656895.1 of gamma proteobacterium symbiont of Bathyaustriella thionipta. Classification (GTDB taxonomy): domain Bacteria; phylum Pseudomonadota; class Gammaproteobacteria; order Chromatiales; family Chromatiaceae; genus JAHXHF01. The sequence continues at coordinate 1,869 of JAHXHF010000260.1, read as the reverse complement.
GTCATCCGAAGCAATCTGTTTTCAGGATGCCATACAGGGGGAAAACTGCCAGAATCCGGCTGAAAGCTGTGGTGATTTTGTTATTCGCCGCGCCGACCAGCTGTTTGCCTATCAATTGGCGGTGGTTGCCGATGATGCTTTTCAGGGTATCAACCATATTGTTCGGGGAGCTGACCTGCTGGCCTCAACAGCCCGCCAAATTATGTTGCAGAAGGCTCTGGGACTGGCCACGCCGCAATACGCCCATTTGCCTCTGGTATTGGATAGCCAGGGTAGGAAGTTAAGCAAACAAAGCCGGGGCTGCCCGCTGGATGCTCGCAATCCACTGCCCGGCTTATTGCAAGCCCTGAAATTTCTGCGCCAACCGTTACCGCCGGAAACACCCGCCAGCCTGTCCGAATTATGGCAATGGGCCATAGCCAACTGGCAGACAGATACAATCAAAGCAGGATTACCAATCTGATGTACAAGAACTATTTTTCACTGAACCCGGATATTATTTATTTCAATCATGCTGCGGTTGCCCCCTGGCCCAAACAAACCTGTGCTGCGGTAAAGCGCTTCGCCGATGAAAATGCCGCTTATGGTGCCAGTCATTACCCGCACTGGATGAGTACCGAGCTTGAGCTGCGTAAAAGTCTGCAAAGACTGATTAGCGCGGATTCGCAGGAAGAAATTGCGCTACTGAAAAGCACTTCAGAGGCTTTATCGGTGATCGCTTCCGGTCTGGACTGGCAGGCAGGCGACAACATTGTCAGTTTTGTGGAAGAATTTCCTTCCAACCGGATTGTATGGCAATCACTTGAGACACAAGGTGTTCGCTTGCGCTGCAGTTCAATTGAGGAAGAAGATGCCGAAGAAGCACTGCTGGCCTTATGCGATGAACACACCCGCCTGATCAGTATCAGTTCGGTACAATACGCCAGTGGATTTCGAGCGGATTTGCAACAAATCGGCCAGTTTTGCCACGAAAATAATATCCTTTTTTGTGTCGATGCCATTCAAAGTCTGGCGGTACTGCCTCTGGATGTAAACACCATCAAAGCCGATTTTGTGGTGGCTGATGGCCATAAATGGATGCTGGGAGCCGAAGGCCTGGCACTGTTTTATTGCCGCGCCAAACGCATGCAATCACTGAAACTGCATCAATTCGGCTGGCACATGATTCAGAATCCGACCGATTTCAATCAGACAGACTGGCAACCGCATAACAGTGCGCAACGCTTTGAATGCGGCAGCCCCAATATGCTGGGCATCCATGCTCTACAGGCAAGCCTGTCTTTGATAGAACAGGTCGGGCTTGAAAATATATCAAGAAATATCCTTATAAACTCTCAGTATCTTATTGATTATATTATAAATAATAATCGACTTGAACTTCTCAGCCCGGGTGTTCCCGAAAGATTATCGGGTATTGTCAACTTTCGTATTCTGAATTCAGATCAGGATAAAATCTTTCAAAAGATGCAACAGCAAAAGCTGGTGTGTGCTTTGCGCGGTGGCGGCATTCGCTTCTCGCCCCATTTCTACCAGAATAGCAAGGACATTGACCGGGCCATCAAGCTGCTGGAGAAAATAGTTTAGCTGAATCCGCTACAATCAGGCTAAACCTCATTCGGTAATGGAGTACCGTTGACATGCGCAATCAATCCCTCAAATTACGCAGCCGCCTGTTGATGCTGGGGGTTTTGCCGGCTGCTCTCATGGCCTTGATTCTGGGCTGGCACATCAGTTCCAGCCAACAGGACATGCTACAGTCAGCCTATGTGGAACGTTCCAAAACATTTCCTGATTACCCCTAAGGCTCAGCTACTGAGCCACCACCTGTAGGATAATACTCCTATCAACTTGATGGGAGAAAGAAAATGG
>JAHXHF010000068.1 GCA_025656895.1 gamma proteobacterium symbiont of Bathyaustriella thionipta | reverse complement strand
ACAGGCATTATAATCTTTAGTCCACTGAACAGTATATAGATTATTGTTTTTCTTAGGGTTTAATCGTTTTCGTTCAAACACTATTTATCTCAGTACGCAGCTCTTTAATTTCAACATCTACCCCGGCTGTCCGTAGCGCTTGCCTGTATTTATAGGCGGTGACCTGATCGAGATTCTTTTTTATGATTTTTTTCTGGCCATTCAGAAGCTTATCTATGTAGGTATCGTTGAAGCCAAGCCGATGTTTCAATACTTCGATGACTTTGTCTCTGTCCTGTCCGGCCTGAATGTCTCCACTGGCAATAAGCTGCCAATTGCTTTCCGCTTGCATGCATCACCTCTCAAAACCACATCATATCAGTAGCTGATAACATACAGCATACAATCCCCTACCTTGTCCAGTGAGTTCCTGACTACAGATATATCCCCCAACAACGGCTCATATGCTATTTATATGAAGGCATTGGAAATTTCAATCTTTAATACCCCACAAGTACTATGGAGCTATTTCTCTGACAGGCGTATCGTTCGCTGCAAACAGCAGTCGTTTGCGAGATTATTAACACCTGCTTTTCTTTACGAATGTTCCGCATCCGAGGAGGATACATGACGGAAATTGTGGCAACCAATGAAACCATCCTGGTGGTCGGCGGCGGCATCAGCGGCATGACAGCCGCGCTTGAAGCTGCTGAAACCGGCAAACAGGTCATTCTGGTCGAAAAACGAGCTTATGTAGGCGGACGCATCAGTCAGCTGTACAAATATTTTCCCAAGCTGTGCTTTCCGACCTGCGGTCTGGAAATCAATCAGCGCCGCAGCAAGATGAATCCGAACCTGACCATCCTGACGATGGCCGAGGTGACCGACATCAGCGGAGAAGCCGGCGCTTATACCGCCAGCATAAAAATCAGCCCGCGCTATGTGAATGAAAACTGCACCGGCTGTGGTGACTGCGCGAAAGCGGTCGAGCTGGAAGTATCGGATGACTTTAACTACGGCATGAATACGCACAAAGCGGCTTATTTGCCACATAAAATGGCTCATCCGCAGCGTTACGTGCTGGACCCGGCCATTATCGGCACCGACGACGCCGAAAAAGCCAAAGCAGCCTGTAAATACAATGCTGTTGATCTGGACATGCAGGAAGAAAACATTGAATTGAAAGCCGGTGCCGTTGTCTGGGCAACCGGCTGGCAGCCCTATGACGCCAACAAGATTCAGCCTTATGGCTATGATCGTATGGCGAATGTCATCACTAACGTAGAATTTGAACGCATGATGGACCCAACCGGCCCGACCGGTGGCAAACTGTTGCGTCCATCCGATGGCAAAGAAGCCAAAGATGTGGCTTTTATCCAGTGCGCCGGTTCTCGTGACAAAAACCATCTGCTGCACTGTTCCCGCATCTGCTGCATGGCTTCTCTGAAACAGAGCACCTATGTCACAGAAGCCTGGGGTGATGACGCCAGTTCCACCATTTATTACATCGACATTCGTGCGATTGATCGCTTTGAAGACTTCTACAAAAAGGTTCAGGCCGATGAAAATGTAAAATTCATCAAGTCCAAAGTAGCCTCGATTGTAGAAAACAAAGAAAACGGCAACCCCACTTTGCACGGCGTGGATACCGAAGGCTATCACCGCTATGCCACCGAGCATGAGCTGGTGGTTCTGGCCGTGGGTATGCAACCCAGTGTGGACAAGGACGCCTTTCCGATTGATATTACTATTAATGAAGAAGGCTTTATTGAGCCGTCCTCGGAAAATGGTGGTGTTTTCGCGGCCGGTTCCGCATCCGATGCACTGGATGTAAACCGTGCCGTTCAGCACGCAACCGGTGCCGCGCTACGCGCTGTCCAGGTTGTTAATCGTGTCGCCAGAGCGGAGGGTTAAATCATGGCTGATATCAAAATTGGAGCATACATCTGCAAAGGATGCGGACTGCAAGACCGTCTCGACATCTCGCAACTGGAAATGACGGCTACTCGTGACGGTAAAGCAGTATTTGCCAAAACACATGACATGTTGTGCAGCCAGGAAGGCGTCGACATGATCAAAGCCGACCTGCAGGGTGGCGATGATGCTGCCGCCAACCGCGTTATGATTGCGGCCTGCTCGCGCCGTGCCAAAGTAGAAGCCTTTGCTTTCGGCAACACACCGACCATTCGCGCCAATCTGCGTGAAGGTGTTATCTGGGTACGTCCTGACGAAGACGAACATAAAGAAACCACCCAGGAAATGGCAGATGACTATATCCGCATGGGTTGCGCGGAAGCCAAAGCCCAGGAACCGGCAGAAGCCAGTGCTGAACAGCAACTGGACAAGCACATTCTGGTTGTGGGTGGCGGTTACACCGGCCTGACAGCCGCAATTGAAGCCGAAGCCGCCGGTTATCCGGTTACTATCGTGGAAAAAGCCGCCCAATTAGGTGGCATGACCGCGCAGCTTTATAAAAAGATACCCAGCTGCTCACCCTATGCCGATCCCCAGGATACCGGCATAGACGCCATGATCAAGTCGGTTGAGGATAATGCCAATATTACGGTTCATTTGAACAGCACCCTGACACGCACCAGTGGCGCTCCGGGACGTTTTGCGGCTGATATTTCTACTGAATCCGGCTCGACAACCACTGAAAATTTTGGTGCCATTGTTCAGGCCAGCGGTCAGAAACTGTATGACCCCAGCGGCTTGTCACAATACGCTTACAGCGGTAACGCCGATGTTATTACCAACCTGGAAATGGAAGCCCTGGCCAAAGCCGCTGACGGCGGCCCGATCAAACGTCCGTCTGACGGCAAGGAAGTCAAATCGGTCGCTTTTGTACAGAATGTAGGCCAGTGTTCTGATGAAGAAGACCAGCTTTCCTATCACTCCGGCTGGGGCGATGTAGTTGCTATCAAGCAGGCCATGTATTTCAAGGATTTGAATGGTTCCGACTGCGATACCACCATCATGTTCGACAACCTGCGCACCCCGGGAGCCGGAGGCGAAGACTTTTATCGTAGTGGTCAACGCAAAGGTATTACCTTCACCAAGGCCGATATTACAGAAGTGATTGCCGGCAATGAACTGGAAGTGAAGTTCAAAGACCAGATTCTGGATAATGATACCTCCATGCAGTGTGATCTGGTAGTGCTGGACGTGGGTACTCTGCCGAATTCCGGCCCGGATCCCTACGCACCCGCAGCCGAAGAAGACGAAGTGGTTGTCAATGTCGATTCTATTCTGAACCTGGATTACCGCCAGGGAACCGATCTACCGCACCTGAAGCATGGTTTTACCGACTCACACTTCATCTGCTTTCCTTACGAAACCCGCCGTACCGGTATTTATGCGGCCGGCCCGGTGCGCCGCCCGATGGATCTGGCCCAGGCTCGTGACGATGCCGCCGGCGCCGCCATGAAAGCCATTCAGGAAGCCGAAAATGCCGGCAAAGGTATGGCCGCGCATCCGCGTGTAGGTGATCTGAGCTTTCCATCTTTCCGCAAAGAAGGCTGCACCCAGTGCAAACGCTGTACTGTGGAATGCCCCTTCGGCGCAATCAATGAAGATGAGGAAGGTTATCCGGTTTATAATGAATCACGCTGCCGCCGTTGTGGTACCTGCATGGGTGCCTGCCCGGTACGTGTTATCTCTTTCAAGAACTACTCTGTGGAAACCGTTGGCCAACAGATTAAAAATGTTGACGTTCCCGATGAGTTTGATGAAAAACCGCGTATTCTGGTGCTGGCCTGTGAAAACGATGCCTATCCGGCTCTCGACATGGCAGCCATGAACGGCACCGAGATTACTCCCTGGGCGCGTGTTATTCCGGTGCGTTGTCTGGGTTCAATCAGTCTCAGCTGGGTGACAGACTCCATGAATAACGGCTATGACGGCGTGGTTCTGATGGGTTGTCGCCGTGATGATGACTACCAGTGCCATTTCGTCAAAGGCTCGGCCATGGCGGCTGAACGTATGAGCAAGGTGGGTGATACCTTGTCCACGCTTAATCTGGAGCCGGAACGTGTGGTTATCCATGAAGTGGCTATTACCGATATTCAACGTGCGCCTCAACTGATCAACGACATGGCTGAAACTGTCGACAAGATTGGTATGAGCCCATTCAAATTCTAGGAGGCATAAAAAATGACTGAACTGAATGCCGCAATGGTAGAAAGATACCGCAGCAACTTCCTGAAAGAGGTTGAAGCGAATGTAGAAGAAGGCGAATGGGTAAAAATGTGTATGCAGTGCGGCGTTTGCGCCGGCTCCTGCCCGCTGGGCAATGCCTGGGAACACACCCCGCAGAAAATCTTTATGATGGTACGTGCCGGTGAACGTGAAGCCGTACTGAATTCAGATGCCATGTGGATGTGTACCTCCTGCTACAACTGCATCGCACGTTGCCCTCGTGGCCTGCCGATTACGCACATCATGCACGGCCTGGCACACTACGCCAAACGCATGGGACTGGCTCCCAAAGAACAGCCTACTGCCAAATTTGCCCAGTTATTCTGGGACAATCTGGTGAAAAAAGGTCGCGTTAATGAATTGAAACTGGGCATCAGCCTGTATTTCATGAATGGCTTTTCCGAAGGCATTAAAACTTCACTGAAAATGAAGGATATTGGCCTGGGCATGCTGAAAACCAAGCGTATGTCACCCATGGAAATGTTGGGCGGACATGGCGTGAAAGACAGTGCCGGTTTTCAAAAAATGTTGAAAAAAGCGCAGGAACTGGAAGATAAACGTATCAGCGGTTCCACAGACTAAGGAGTGCCCACGATGGCTAAGAAAGAATATTCGTTCTACCCGGGGTGTTCCTCACAGAAAGGTGCCTCTTCATCCAATTATCTGAACTCGGTCAACACCATGTGTGAAGAGCTGGATATCACGCTCAACCACATTCCAGACTGGAACTGCTGTTCGGCTTCTATCGGCTATGCCGGTGGTGGTGAACTGCCGCGTCTGGCGCTTTCGGCACGTAACATCGCGCTGTCCGAAGAACATAACCCCGGTCAGGAAATTGTGGCCACTTGTGCTGCCTGCTGGCTGGCCACCCGTGAAAGTTCAGAACGCCTGAATGAAGACAACAGCCTGATGGCAGAAGCCAATGAAGCTTTGGCCGAAGCCGGTTTGAAACTGAAGAATGAAACCCCGATCAAGCACATGGTCGAAGTTCTGATTGAAGACCTGGGCTATGAAGAGATTGGCAGCAAGGTTAAAAAACCACTGGAAGGCATCAAGATTGCCGGTTATGTCGGCTGTCAGACCAATCGTCCTTTCGGTATTGCCGGTGAATCTTTCGAAAACCCCAAGTATCTCGATAAACTGGTGGAAACCATGGGTGCCGATCCGGTAGAGAATTACGATAAGAAGGTGCAATGCTGCGGCGGCGCGCTGGCTTTCTCCGAACCCGACAAATCACAGAACATGATCAAGGGTATTATCGAAGCGGCTTATGATGGCGGCGCCGATATGATTGTTACGCCCTGCCCGGTATGCCAGATGAATGTTGAGGTGTATCAGGATCAAATCAATGCCACTCACGGCACCAAGTTCAAAATGCCGGTGGTTTATTACAGCACCCTGATGAGTGTTGCCTATGGCCGTTCCGCCAAAGATTCCGCTTTGGATGGACAGGTGATTCCGGCTAAACAACTGCAGGAAATTGCCGACAAATAAGTTGTCATAACTTGCAGGCTTTCTGGACAGGCCTTTATAGACAAACGCCACCTTCGGGTGGCGTTTTTTATGCCCGCGCTTATGCCTTGAGACGTAACTTAACCCGGAGGCTTCAGATCAGAGAGGAATCGGCTGCAGAAATGCGTACAGTTTGCACTTTTCCAATCCTGAAAAAAATCCGCCAGCTTGGTTTTTTAATCATTCGGTAAAGCCGGATGAAGATCAACACATCTCAGCAACGAGATTAAAGAGGGATGTCCTGGGTGGTGAGTCATTCAGAAAATCGACCACCACAAACGCTTACTCCACCCGCCAACCGGGAATTCCAGAGTTATGGCACTGATATTGCTTTATATAGCAGACACAACTTGCTACAGGAAAAATATTGATGCAGAACATTCTCCTAGTCTCCAGTGACACTCGACACCGGGCTTTATTGCAAGAGGCGATTGACCGGGAAAACTGCTCAATCGTTGCCGTGATCAAAGACACTCGCCATCTTGCCGATGAATTATCCCGACAAGCCGTTGATTTAGTAGTCCTGGATCTGAATGAAAGCGCTGAAGCTGAGCTGGAAATCATTCGCCAGGTGATAGCAAACAAGCCTTTGCCCATCGTCATGTTCGTCCGCCAGGGCAACCGGGAAAGCGCCGCAAAGGCCACCTCTGCCGGTGTCAGCGCCTATGTAGTAGGTGGCCTGCATGCTGAACGGGTTGCCCCCATCCTGGCCGCGGCCGTCACCCGCTTTCAGGAAACTCAAATACTTCACGAAGAGCTGGATCGCACCAAGGCGCATCTGCAGGAACGCAAAATCATTGAACGGGCTAAAGGCCTGCTCATGCAGCAACGAAGTTGCACTGAGGAGGAAGCCTACGCTGCCCTGCGTAAACTGGCTATGCAGCGCAATAAACGCCTCGCTGAAATTGCCAACAGCGTTATTGATGCCGCCTCTTTGCTCTCTTAAGGCGCATAACCTGGTGGAACTCTGATTTTCGCAGTGGTCAGGCTTTGCTGACTTACCCTTGTTGAAACGTCTTTGCCCTGCTGCGGGCCGAAATTTCAACCACAGATTCCTATCAACCATTCTTGCACCAAAACTGAACGATCTCGCCCACTCATGCAACAGATTTGTGCATGCTGACGCAGAAGAATTCCTGAAATCCCTTCCATACGATTAATAATAAAGGCCTTTGAACAGGTTGGCACAGTATCTGCTTTATTGATTATATGCCGGCTAAAGGTGGTCGGTTGCTGAAAACAGATTTGATGGCATAGAGCAATGGCGCTCATCATCACAGGCAGAAACTGTCTGTGATGATGAGCGTTTTTTTTTGCATAAAATCTGACTAAACATCCACCCTTAAATAATGGGCAACACTTATGTATCTGGAGAAATTTATGTATTCGAAAAAGATGTCTGAGCATTCTCTCAGGTTTCACCACCCTTCAATACGCTATCGCTCAAAAGCGGCCGCGAAGCCTTCCTTGTTGAAAAACCTGAGCATGTGTATAAGCGCATCCCTGGTACTGCTGAGCAGCTCTACTTTTGCCACCGTTGGAGAACCTGAAAAAGAAGATCTGAAATTCGGCTTCATTAAACTGACCGACATGGCTCCTCTCGCCATTGCCTATGAAAAAGGATTTTTTGAGGATGAAGGGCTGTATGTCAGTCTTGAAGCGCAAGCCAACTGGAAAGTACTGCTGGACGGCGTTATTGACGGTCGTCTGGATGGCGCTCACATGCTGGCCGGTCAGCCGCTGGCGGCCACCATTGGCTACGGCACCAAGGCACACATTGTCACGCCCTTCAGTATGGATCTGAACGGCAACGGCATCACCGTATCCAACGATGTCTGGAAAAAGATGAAGCCGCTCATCCCCAAGCGCGCCGATGGCAAACCCCAGCACCCTATCAGCGCCAAGTACCTCAAGCCGGTGGTGGAAGAGTACAAGGATGAAGGCAAGCCCTTCAAGATGGGTATGGTGTTTCCCGTATCCACGCATAACTACGAGTTGCGTTACTGGCTGGCGGCTGGTGGTCTGAATCCGGGATATTACGCACCAGCCAAGGGCGACACTTCGGGCACCTTGCAGGCGGATGTTTTGCTATCAGTAACCCCCCCTCCTCAAATGCCAGCGACTCTGGAAGCCGGAACCATTTACGGCTATTGCGTGGGTGAACCATGGAACCAGCAAGCGGTATTTAAAGGTATTGGTGTCCCGGTTATCACCGACTACGAGATCTGGAAGGACAACCCGGAAAAAGTCTTTGGTATGTCCAAGACGTTTACCGATAAATATCCCAACACCACCATCCACATCGTCAAGGCTCTGCTGCGCGCGGCTAAATGGCTGGATGACAATAACGATGCCAACCGTCCCGATGCGGTCAAGATTCTGGCCCAATCAAACTATGTAGGCGCCGACTACGATGTTATTGCCAATTCCATGACCGGCACCTTCGAGTATGAAAAAGGTGACAAGCGCGATCTGCCAGACTTCAACGTATTCTTTCGCCACTACGCCACCTACCCCTACTACTCGGATGCAGTCTGGTATCTGAGCCAGATGCGACGCTGGGGCCAGATCAGCGAATACAAGCCGGATAGCTGGTACGACAAGGTGGCCAAAAGCGTGTATCTCCCGGACATTTACGAACAGGCGGCCAAAGAGTTAATTGCCGAAGGCAAGATGGATGCATCTGAATTCCCAGACTTTGCCAAAGAGAGCGGTTATCGCAAGCCGCAAACCCATTTCATAGACAACATCACCTATGACGGCACCCAACCCAACGCCTATCTGAAACAGTTCCCGATAGGACTGAAAGGCAAAGATAAAATCTAAAGTGAAGCGCTCACCCGGCTGCCTGCAACCGGGTGAGCTTACTAAAACGAGGGATTAACCACATGAACCAACTGACAACTCCGGCACCCACCTTTTTCAGTGAGCGCCTCAGCCAACTGGCTTCAGCCTTGAATCCACAAAAGCTGCTTAAGATGACCATCATACCCTTTGTCGCTATCCTGATGTTTCTGCTGCTCTGGTCAGCGGGCGCAAGCCAGGTGCAGACCTCCCTCGGGGTGTTTCCCGGCCCGGCCAAGGTCTGGCAGCAAACCCAGTCACTGTGGCAAGAGCATCAGGCCGAACGCGTCAAGGAAGTTGCCTTTTATGAACGCCTGCAGAAACGCATTGACAAGGCCGTAGCTGCCGGCAAACCGGAACAGAAAATCGAACGCCTCAGAAATCGTCAGTACACCGGTAAAGAAACCTTTATTGACCAGGTTCTTACCAGCCTGATAACGGTAGCGACGGGCTTTCTGCTTGCTTCACTTTTTGCCATTCCGCTGGGCATTATCATTGGCATGAATCATACCATTTACTCGGCCTTTAACCCGATTATTCAGTTACTCAAACCGGTTTCACCGCTGGCCTGGCTGCCACTGGTAACCATGGTGGTTTCAGCCGTTTATGTATCTGCCGACCCGATGTTTTCAAAGTCCTTTCTGACCTCGGCCATCACGGTAACCCTGTGCTGCTTGTGGCCGACTATTATCAACACCGCTGTAGGCGTAGCCGGAGTTGACAAGGACTTGCTCAATGTCAGTCGCGTGTTGCGTCTGGGCTGGTTTACCAAAACCGTCAAAATTGTTCTGCCTTCTTCAATCCCGATGATGTTTACCGGCCTGCGTCTGTCTCTGAGCATTGGCTGGATGGTACTGATTGCCGCCGAAATGCTGGCGCAGAACCCCGGTCTGGGCAAATTTGTCTGGGATGAATTTCAGAACGGCAGCTCCAATTCCCTGGCCCGCATCATGGTGGCGGTTATAGCAATCGGTTTTATTGGCTTCCTGCTGGATCGCGGCATGTTGTCATTACAGAAAATCGTAAGCTGGGATAAAAATGCAATACTTCGTTAACGATCAATCTTGCTCATACAACTGGATAAAATCATGAACAAATATCTCGAAATCGATCATGTCAGTATCACGTTTCCAACCGATAACGGGCCATTAAACGTACTGGACGGCGTCAACCTGAAACTGGATCAAGGTGAATTTGTCACCCTGATTGGTCATTCCGGCTGTGGCAAGTCCACCGTACTCAATATTGTTGCCGGGCTGCTACAGGCCAGCGAAGGTGGCGTGGTTCTGGAAGCTAAGGAAGTGAATGAACCCGGGCCGGATCGGGCGGTTGTTTTCCAGCATCATTCTCTAATGCCCTGGTTATCCGTGTATGACAATGTACGTCTGGCGGTAGATCAGGTCTTCAAAAAAACAAAGAGCAAGCAGGAACGTCATCAATGGACCCTGCACAACCTGGAACTGGTACATATGGAACATGCCCTGGAGCGCAAGCCGGATGAGATTTCCGGTGGCATGAAACAGCGTGTTGGTATTGCCCGCGCTCTGGCCATGGAGCCCAAGGTTTTACTGATGGATGAGCCTTTCGGCGCACTGGATTCGCTCACTCGCACCCATATGCAGGACAGCCTTATGGAAATCCAGGCACGCCTGAAGAATACCGTTATTATGATCACCCACGATGTTGATGAAGCCGTACTCCTTTCGGATCGCATTATTATGATGACGAACGGCCCATCTGCAAAAGTGGGAGAAATTCTCGACATTGACCTGCCAAGGCCACGGGATCGTCTGGCACTGGCCGAGAACCCTACCTACAACCATTACCGGGCTGAAGTCGTACGCTTTCTTCATGAACGGCACTTGCAGAAAGGGCTTGATCAGAACGACAGCAGCAATGAAAAAGAACAGGCTATGCCCCGGGACATATCTGACAATGAACCACATGAGCCGCCTGTGCGGCTGGCCAGTTAATCGATTAAATAATGTAAGCACTCAGCCAGCGGGCTGTCCGGTTATGCGGAATCACAGCAAAAGAATGCTAGATTTATCCATAATCCGACGGCCTTGCCGGTTCCATTGACTACTGGCTGAGTAGCTACCTTGAAGGGTTCTGGCCTTCGCTTAACAGCTCCGGGGTCATTCCACCGCACCGCTATTGGGAAAATCAAGCTGGCTGCCCCCTTGTTGCATCATCGGATATTACCTTAATCTGACTCTTCAACAATCGTTGGAGATCAGACCGCTGTTTAACCCGAAGATTTCACCATAACGCTGATATATCACCATAAATTGTGATAAATCAAGCGCTTGTAGGTATATTAGCAAAGTGCAAACTGTACCCTGGAGCACTGTCCTGTTTTTCGCTGGATCTTTTTACCCAGATCGCCCCCAAAGCCTTCAAGCCATTGAATAACAATGACTTTCGGCTTTGTGAACAATATGGACAAAAAATCTCTCAGCGAAAATTCAGGATTATGGCGAAACTTCCGGGTTAATACCCTGTTATGAAAAAATCGTTTGTTCAAATTTCTTAAAAGATATATCACCAATTTGATATAGCCACTATATACTCCAACTCTGACTTAATACTTCAGCCTGCTTCAAGCAAAGCTCAATCGCTTCATCCGCACCATCAGGAGGATATTTCCAGCGCCTTAATGCTCTACGCACTAAATTACGCAATTTAGCTCGCACACTATCGCGTACTTGCCAATCTACCGTGGTGCTTTTTCTAAGCTGCCCAGTCACATATTTAGCTAATTCGCGCAGATTGTTATCACCGAGTTCTTTGACAGCACTTTCGTTTTGCACAAGGGCACGATAAAAAGCAATTTCATCAGGACTCAAGCCAGACTTTTCGGCCATTTCAGCATCATCAACCATTTCCTTTGCCATGTTGATGAGTTCTTCTATCACCTGAGCGGTTTCAATGGCACGGTTATGATATTTACGCAGTGTTTCCATGATGCGATCCGAGTATTTCTTTTCAGAGACCACATCGGTTTTCATTCGGGCTTTTACTTCATCACGCAATAATCGTTCTAACAAATCAACGGCAAGATTCTTTTCTTTCATGTTCGCCACGTCTTCTAAAAACTCTGGTGACAACAAACCCACATTGGGCTTATCTAAACCGACCATGGCAAAAATATCATCTACCCCATCAGCAATAATGGCATTGTCGATTATCTGTTTAAGCGCTGAATTTTTATCTTCATCGGTACGGCGTTTATCCACGGTGGTAAATTTCTTCCTGATTACCCCTAAGGCTCAGCTACTGAGCCACCACCTGTAGGATAATACTCCTATCAACTTGATGGGAGAAAGAAAATGGCTAAA
>JAHXHF010000050.1 GCA_025656895.1 gamma proteobacterium symbiont of Bathyaustriella thionipta | reverse complement strand
CATAGTGGGTCTACGCAACGAAAAAGATCGGAAAAATGCACCGGTTTCCCATCGCCGCAGTAGAATCAGCCTAAGTCCGACAGACTCCTAGCTTAAGCCAGGCCTGGATACCCGCAGATTCCATCAGGGGACAACCCCTTATTATGAACAGCCACCACAAGCACCGGAACCACCGGTACTGGCAAAAACGTTTTTGAATACAAAGCTGCGGTTCAGTCCTTCCTGGCGATAATCGATTTCCACGCCGGAAAGAAATCCCAGTGCCACTGCGTCAACATATACTTTGACGTCACCCTGCTGTTTAACACAGTCATACTCGCTGGGACTTTCAACGAAAGTCATGCCATAACTCATGCCACCACAGCCGCCACCGGAAACGAAGATACGCACACCGGTAATTTCTTCTTCGGCATCAATGAGTGTTTTCAGTTGCTGTTCGGCTTCATCCGAAATTTTTACTTCATCGGAGAGGATAGGGTCGAATTGTACGCTGGACATAGGTTAAACTCCTGTGATGGTGCAGCAGGTTCATTCCGCCGCTATTTCAGGGTATAGTTTAACCCACAGTATTTAAAAAGTTCTAATATTCATTTTGAGGGAATTATGATGAAAAAATCTTTTCTGTCTGTTGTTTTGCTGTCCAGCATGCTGCTTGTGGGCGGCTGTGGCGGTAGTGATACGGTTGTGGATAATTCAAGTACCACCATGGGTCAGCAACTCATTGATCTAAAAGCCAGTTATGACAAAGGCATTATTAACAAAGATGAGTACGAAGCGGCTAAAGAAAAAATCATGGAACGCTATAATTGATTATTTAAGCCGTCATTTCCCAGTCTCATGTTTGTTGCTATCAAGATAGAGGTTCGTCATGCGCAAACCGCTCTGACGGCGCTTCCGGGCCTGCTGGAATTGTTCAAAACCTATGATACCCGGGTCAGTTTTGCCTTTGCCATGCAGCCCTTTGCGGGTGGTTTTTTATCCGGCTTGCTGGCTGGACGTGCGGCTAAAGAACGGCAGGCGCTTTGCCTGGCGGTAAAAGAGGCCGGACATGAACTGGGTGTGCTGGGCTATGACGCTGATGAATGGGCAAAATCAGCCAGTCAGCGTGATGCCCGCTGGGTTGAGAAACAGATGCGGCTGGCGACGCATGTATATCAGGAACTGACGGCTACCATGCCGCTGTTTTTCAGTGCGCCAGACGGCCAGATGAATGCGGAAACCAGTGTGCTGGAACAGCAGCATGGTTTTGTTTATGCCAGCGATACGCGCGGCAAAACCCCTTTTATCCCGCTATCTCCTGCCGGTGAATCGGGCTGCATTCAAATACCGGTCAGTTTGCCGACTATTGATGAAATGCTGCCGCAGGAAGCGGTTACAGCTGATAATGTGCATGAACATATTTATATGGAAAGCCAGTACCCAAGCCCGTACGGACATGTGTTTGCCTTTGATGCTGACCGGCACGGAAAAACCATGCTGCCTTTTCTGGAAAAGATGCTGGTTATGTGGCGGGGTTCGCAGCGGGAAATAGGCCCCTTGCAATCCATTTATGACTCATTGAAGCGGCAATCATTACCGAAATGTTATATTGCCTGGGAAGTGATAGCCGGGCGGCACACACCGCTGGCTGTTCAAGGGCCGCTTGCCGGCTGAATTTTCAGCAGTTTAAAACCATCGCTATCCTGTTTCAGGATGGTCGCTGCATGCGGCTGCCAGTCCGATAATACATAGCGGATACGCTGCTGTTCATCTTCATGTACAGCGGGGCGATGAGTGTGGCCGTGAATGAGTATGTCGGCGGCATATTGTTGCAAAACATCACGTACCGCGTTTTCATTCACATCCATAATATCCCCACTTTTTTCAGGTTGGGCCGCCATGCTTTTTTGCCGGTACTGGCGGGCTATTGCAGCGCGTTCCTGCAGCGGGCGTGATAAAAAATCCTGTATAAAAGCAGGCTGACGGATTTGTGCGCGAAATTGTTGGTAGGGCACATCATCGGTACACAAAAGATCACCATGCATGAGCAGGATTTTACAGGATTGCAGTTGTAAACAATGAGGGTCTTGCAGCAGTTGTGCGCCAGTGGCCCGGCAAAAAGCTTTGCCCATTAAAAAATCCCGGTTGCCATGCATTAAAAAAAGCCGGGTATTCTGTTTGCCAAGAGCTTGGAGTGCTTTCACGACCTGCGGGATGGGTGCGGCGCGGTTGTCATCACCTATCCAGCTATCGAACAGGTCGCCCAGTATGTATAACTCATCCACCTGGCTGGCCTGTCGGGCTAAAAAGTGCAGAAAAAAATCAAGCGTCTGTGCTTGCTCGTCGCAGAGGTGCAGATCCGAGATAAAGATTCGGCTGGTCATGCGCTTTGCTCACAAAGACACCGGAATCTAGCCCGAAAATTCATGAATTACACACGCCCTCGCTTGCCTCTTGATTCTACAAGAAATTTTCTTCAGTTGCCCGTATTCATGGATACGGGCGCCCTCAGATAATTCCTTGTAAAATCAATAGGCTGCGCGATCATCATGCGAATTCATGAAATTTCCGGGCTAGCGTCTTTGTGAGTCACTTAAGGGACTTATTCCACTTCGGCCTTTTCGATAATGACATCTTCTACCGGCACATCGGCGTGCGGGCCATTATTACCGGTACTGACACTTTTAATTTTTTCAATAACATCCATGCCGTCGCTGATTTTACCGAAGACGCAATAGCCCCAGCCGTCCTGGCCCGGAAAATCGAGAAAATTATTATCTTTCACGTTGATAAAAAACTGCGCGGTGGCTGAATGCGGGTCACCAGTACGCGCCATGGCAACGCTGCCTTTGACGTTGGACAAGCCATTGTCCGCTTCATTTTTGATAGGGGCTTGAGTGGATTTTTGTTCCATGCCCGGAGTAAAGCCACCCCCCTGAATCATAAAGTTGGGAATGACGCGGTGAAAAATAGTCCCGTCAAAATGGCCGGATTCAACATAGTCGATAAAGTTACGGCAGGTTTCAGGTGCTTTGGCTTCGTCCAGTTCCAGTCTGAATTCGCCGTGGTTCGTGGTAAATTTAATCATGTTTTATTTTTCCGAGGTTTGGATGGAGGGAATGCGTTCTACCGATTTAATCATAATCATTTCACGCGGTACATTCTTGGGAAAAGGGCCGCCGGAACCGGTGCGGGTATCTCCAATTGTGTTGACGACATCCATACCTTTGACGACCTTGCCGAATACCGCATAGCCCCAGCCATCCTGTCCAGGATGATTGAGAAACTTGTTGTCTTCCAGATTAATGAAAAACTGTGCAGTAGCCGAATGAGGTGCAGCGGTACGCGCCATCGCCAGCGTGCCACGTTTATTTTTCAGGCCGTTATCGGCTTCATTCTGTACGCCGTCATGGGTATGTTTTTTGTTGTAGTCAGCATCAAACCCTCCGCCCTGAATCATAAAACCAAGTATGACGCGGTGAAAAATGGTGTCATTGTAGAAATCTTCATCCACATAGCGTAAAAAATTGGCTACCGATTTGGGGGCTTTGTCAGCAAACAGTTCAATTTCAATATCACCCTTGCTGGTTTTCATCAGTACATGCGGATTGTTGTCAGCCGCGAACACAGCGGTGTTTATCAGCATGAAAAAGACTGCGGCGATCAGTACAAGACGTTGAGTCATGGTGGCACTCCTGTTAGATTTAACGGTTTCAGATTATACCTGATTCAGTATTCAGACTGTCTATTCAAGGCTGAAATCAAGGTCTGATCTGACAGATGAAGGGCATTCTATAGGCTGAACAGAAATTTTGGCAGCTTTTATTAGCGTGCTTTTGCCGCTACCATGCACGCGCTAACACTTTTATGGAAGAAACCATGTCCGATGCGCTGTTGCTGTCCATTGTTGAATTGGGCGGATATCCGAATTTTATCCCTTTGTACCAGAAGTGTGGTTATCAGGTGGCATCGGCGGCCAGCCAGCGCAAAGCCATTGCCTGGCTGAAAAAAAACAAGCCGCAAGTCATTGTTACCGAATTTAATTATGACCCCATGTTTCGTGATCGCATGAGCAATATTGAATCGCTGCTGGCTACCCTGCAACGCCACAAACTGGATTCACGGGTTGTGCTGCTGATGGAGACGGGCCGGCAACCGTTTCTGGATAAGGTGTTGCAACGCTATCAGGTACACGCGGTTCTGGAATTGCCGGTAAGCGAGCAACAAATGAGCGATATTTTGAGAAAATTGACACATGAATAATAAACCGATAATCAGCCGTTTTGCACCCAGCCCGACAGGTTTGCTGCACATGGGGAACGCCCGCACCGCACTGTTCAACTTTCTTTTTGCCAGGGCGAAACAGGGCCGCTTTCTGTTGCGTATTGAAGATACCGATCAGGAGCGCAGCCAGCAGCAATATGTAGAAGCCTTGCAACAGGATCTGGCCTGGCTGGATGTGCAGGCTGATCTGGGGCCTGCTGGCGAGAATGGAGCTGACTATTTTCAATCCGGGCGTTCGGCCGTATATGCACAATATTATGCTCAACTGCAGCAGACGGAGCAGGTTTATCCCTGCTTTTGTTCGCCCGAAGCCCTGGCCATGTCACGCAAGGCGCAACGTTCAGCCGGTAACGCGCCGCGCTATGCCGGTACTTGCGCGCATTTGTCAGCAGCTGAAGCGGCTGCGCGTATGGCTCAGGGAGAAAAACCCACGCTGCGTTTTCGTGTGCCCGAAAAAGAAACAATCTGTTTCGAGGATGGTGTGCGCGGTGTGCAAAATTTCAACACTCAGGATATCGGTGATTTCATCATTCGCCGGGCCGACGGCACGCCCGCCTTCTTTTTCTGTAACGCTGTGGATGATTCCCTGATGGGGGTCACCCATGTGTTGCGCGGTGAAGACCATTTAACCAATACACCCCGTCAGTTGATGATACTGCGGGCGCTGGATTTACCGGCGCCGGATTATGCGCACATGTCGCTTATTCTGGGTGATGATGGCGCGCCCTTGTCAAAACGTAATGGTTCCATGAGCCTGGCGGAACTACGGGATGCCGGTTATTTGCCGCTGGCGGTAACCAATTTTCTGGCGCGTCTGGGGCATCGTTACGAACAGGATGGCTTGTTGTCACTGGCCGATCTTGAAGCCGGCTTTTGTCTGGACCGCTTGGGGCGTGCGCCGGCGCGCGCGGACAAGTCGCAGCTGGATTTTTATCACAGGCAGGCGCTGGCGGAGCTGGATGATGAGGCCTTCCTGGCATGGTGTATGCGGCACGATTCAGCGCAGGGTTTGGATCGGGTTCCGGCCGATGAACGAGCGGCACTCATCGCCGTTATCCGCGATAATATATCAATGCCGGCTGATGTAACACCCTTGCTCAAAGCTTTCTATGATGTCGAAATTGACTTCACTGATTCAGCTACAGAGATGATGACACAAGCGGGGGCTGATTTTTTCAGCACGGCCGCTGAAGTGGCGTCTCAGGAAGTGGTTTTCAAGGATATTGTGAATGCGGTGAAAGAAAAAACCGGTGCTAAAGGCAAATCATTGTTTATGCCTTTGCGCATGGCGCTGACTGGTTTGGAGCACGGCCCTGAACTGGGGCGTATGTTTGCATTACGCGGAACAAGCTGGGCTGAACAGCGTTTTCAGCAGGCACTGACAATAATAGAGAAAGACTGATTATGTTGAAAATATACAATGATCTGACCCGCAGCAAAGAGGTCTTCAAGCCATTGGAAGAAGGCCGGGTGCGCATGTATGTGTGTGGCATGACCGTGTACGACTTGTGCCATCTGGGGCATGCGCGGGTCATGGTGGTGTTTGATCTGGTTTATCGTTACCTCATGGCAAAAGGCTATGAAGTGCAATATATACGCAATATTACCGATATTGATGACAAGATTATTCAACGTGCGAATGAAAAAAAACAGGATTTTCACGAGCTGACACAACATTTTATTGAGGCCATGCATGAAGATGCCGATGCGCTGGGTATTTTGCGCCCGAGCGCCGAACCGCGTGCCACCCGGCATCTGAGTGAAATTATCGATATGGTGCAACGCCTGATCGAAAATGATCATGCCTACCAGGCTGATAATGGCGATGTTTACTACGCGGTCAACAGTTTTGCGAATTATGGTCAGCTTTCCGGTAAATCACTGCAGGATTTGCAGGCCGGTGCGCGGGTTGAAGTGGATACCGGCAAGCGTGACCCGCTGGATTTTGTGCTGTGGAAAATGGCCAAGCCGGATGAACCCAGTTGGGACAGCCCCTGGGGTAAAGGCCGTCCGGGCTGGCATATTGAATGTTCGGCCATGTCCACCCATTGTCTGGGAGACAGCTTCGATATTCATGGTGGTGGCGCCGATCTGACTTTTCCGCATCATGAAAATGAGATTGCACAGGCCGAAGGCGCGACCGGCAAACACTTCGTCAATGTTTGGATGCACAATGGTTTCGTACGTATCAATGATGAAAAAATGTCCAAATCATTGGGTAATTTCTTTACCGTGCGTGAAATTCTGCAACGCTATCAGGCCGAAGAAATCCGTTATTTTATACTCACCAGCCAGTATCGCAGTCCGCTGAATTATGATGAAGAACATTTGCTGAATGCACGTGCCGCACTGACGCGTTTTTATACCGCCATGCGTGATTTACCCACAGCGGAAGCCGCCGGCGACAGTCATTATCAAGAGCGTTTTTATGCCGCCATGGATGATGACTTCAATACCCCTGAAGCGCTGGCGGTGTTGTTTGATGTGGTGCGTGAAATCAACCGTTTGAAAGAAAGCGATACAGCCGCCGCCGCTGCATTAGCCGCCGAGTTACGGCTATTGGGCGGTATTCTTGGTATTTTGCAACAACAGCCGATGACCTATCTGCAAGCCGGTTCTACCAATAACAGTCTTGGCGATGAGGCTATTGAATTACTGATACAGCAACGGGCAGAAGCCAAACAAAACCGGGACTATGCTACCTCGGACCGCATTCGTGATGAGCTGAAAGAGGCCGGAGTCATGCTGGAAGACGGTGCGCAGGGCACCAGCTGGCGGCGGCTATAGAAACTCCGGATGTGGGTAAATACCTGTCAATGGATTATCCAGGCGGCTTGTCTTTTGCTCTGAACGGAAAATGTACAGGTTTCCCGTCGCAGCAATAGAATCAGCCTAAGTCCGACAGACTCCTGGAGAAGCAATGAACGGCATGAAGTCAGGCTTCATTCCATTGTTACAGCTCTACGAATTGTCCAGACCAGCAGACCGCTGGCTGCCAATGTCCAGACAATCAGCGGGCCGCTGGGCAAGTCCCACAGTGCGGAAGCCGTCAGACCGGCCGCATAACCCAGCACACCTACCAGCCAGCCCAGTGCAAGCCCTTTGTTCCGGTTTAACTCACGAACGGAAAGGGCCGGAATGATCAGGCTGGCAAACACCAGATAAACGCCAATCAACTGTACCGATAGAGTGACTGACAGCGCAAAGACCAGATAGAAAACAATGCCGTTGGCACGCTTGCGTAATAGTATCCAGGTGCTGATCAATAGCAGGTAAATAAGGGCGACCGGCAGCAGCTGTTGCCAACTGACCCACAGGATTTGCCCGCTGAGTAACTCTTTGAGATGTTCGCCACCATGTGGATTATGCGCCAGCAGCAAAATACCCGCCGTGGCTGCCAGCACAAAAGTAACACCGATCAATGCTTCCTGCACCTGCGCCAGATAACGACCCAGCAAATACAATCCTGCCGATCCCAGCAGCGCGGCCAGCGCTGCAATGGCCTGTATGGCCCATGGGTTGGCCTCCCAGCCCAGGCTGTGCGCGGCGATAACGCCCAGACCGGCTATTTGCGCCACGGCCAGGTCGATAAATATAATGCCCCTCGCCAGCACAATTCGCCCCAAAGGAACATGAGTAACCAGCACCAGCAGCCCGGCCGCAAAGGCCGGGCCAAGAATACTGATGTCCAATGCATCCAGATTCATGGTTGCACAGCGGTCAAGCGCTGCAAGGTCAGATCGAAGAGTTGAAACAAATCGTTTGCCTGCGGGTCGCCCCCTATGGTGTAAGGCAGTGTGATGGTTGGAATACCGGTTTGTGCCGACAACCATTGGCCCGGTTTTTCATCCATAAAGGGCGCGCGCAAAATCATGCGGGCCGGGCTGGCGAGCATCTGTGCTTTCAGCTCGGAAAGATGTCCCGGTGTCGGTGGAATGCCCGGTTTGGGCTCTAATGTGGCCACCTGCTCCATTTTCAGCCAATGCAGCAAATACACCCATTGATCGTGGTAAACCACGACTTTTTCACCACGCAATGAGCGACCCTGCTGCTTCCAGCGTTGCATGGCGGCTTTCCAGCGTTTTGTGAAATCCTGCAAGCGTGCCGAGTATGCATCACTGTGTTCAGGATCAATGCGTTTCAGACGATGACTGATTTCATTGGCAACCCGTAGAATATTGCGTGGATCGGTTTGAATATGAGGATTGCCGCTTGCATGGATATCGCCTTCGGCCCGATCCAGGTTTTTCGGAATCTCGCGCAAACGCACCGTCTGGCTGGCATCAAGATTGCCGGGTTTTCCCGCCTGAACCTTGGCATTGTGAGCACGACGCAATAATAACGGCAGCCAGCCCACCTCCAGCTCGGCGCCGCTATAAATTAGCAGGTCAGCACTACGCAGGCGTGCGATCAGAGCCGGACGGGCCTGAATATGATGAGGATCCTGCAGTCCCTGTGTCGCACTGTAAATATTGCTGTCCGGCAAACTCAATTCCTTCGCCAGGGCCGCCCATTCCGGTTCACCGCTGAAAATGTTAAGAGCGGCCTGCGCGGACGAAAGTCCGCCCAGATAGAGTAAAATAAGTAACAAGCTTTTCATCATGGTTTTTCCTAAAACTGGTGGGCACCGTGTGTGCCAAGACTGAAAATATATTGCAATGTCCACAAATTGTCAGATTTCGCAGCGGAATGATCGTATTCATATTGCAAGCGAAAACGTCCAAATTCACTGTGGCTAAAGTCCATCATGGCTGTCAGGCGATAGGGATCCGAGGAATTTTCCAGGCCGCTATCCGCCAGAATCTGATGCGGATCCAGCCCGCCGGGATTACTGCTGACCCGTAGCTTGTTATTGCTGTGCAACCAGTCATAACGCAAGCCCGCGCGCCATTCAGGACGAAATTTGTATACGCCTTGCAGGTAAAAACCCTGTTGTGGGCCATCATAGTCAATGGATGCACTATTGCCGTTTTGCAGAAAATGTTGAACGCCTGATTCACTGCGGTAGAAATACTCCGATTCCAGGGTGAAGGCGCGTTGCTGTGGATTTCCATTGGGTGCCCATTTGTACAGCGCCGAAGCTGTTGTCAAACGACTGTCACCGTCATAACTCAAGCTTGTGTCAGGGGCTTGAAGATGGCTGGATACACGATCCTCAGGTTGCACAAACATCTGTGCCAGACCAAATTTCCAGCTGTTGTCGATGCCGAAATCGCCACCCAGATGAATAAATGCACTGTGCGCTCCGCCATAGATTTTGCTGTTGTTGTTGGCATCACCGCCAGGATAGTTATCACCCCGCAAAACTTCCGCCCCTACCTCAAAGAATGTATCCGTGGGTGCAATCCAGCTTAAACGCAGGCCATCATCACTGTATTGGCCGCCCAGAAAAGCCTGATAAGCCAAGGGTGAATCTGAAAAATCCCAGGCGTGAGTATGCACAGTATTCTGGAATGCAATCGCTGAGTAGAAGCGGCCAAACCGCAGTCCCAGTCCATAGGGCAGGCTTAAGGTGTCTATATAGGCCTCTTCAAAGCCCACATCGGTCTCGTCACCATCATCGGATACTGACAAGGTGGCCTGGCCATAAAACCAGTCAGAGGCATTGGCCGAGAAGGTCAGTTCGGTTTCGCCCAGACTGAGGCCGCGGGGAGGCAAGCCAGACTCGCCACCCAGCTGAAACCCCGGCATATGCCAGTCGTCCGGATTATTACCATAAGTGCTGGCTCGGCCCTGCAAGACCAGAGAAATGGCGGGATTAAAGGCATTGCCACTTTTACTGTGAGTATTGACAGGTGCAGTTTCTGCGGCTTCCATATCTTCTTGCACAGAGTCTATATCTGTCTGAACATTATTGACGGCCACCTGAGCCTGGCTGGCATTTTGTTGTGCCAGAGAGGCTGTTTTTTTGGCGGCCGCCGCTTGTGCCTCAGCCTGCAGCAAGCGCTTTTCCATTTTCTCAAGCCGTTTTTCATAGTCTGCACGCATGGCTTCAATTTGTTCCTGTATGGCTTTTAAATCAGTATTGTCAGCAGCCAATAGCAGGGAAGTGGGCGCACAAAAAAGTGCCAGCCCCATGGCGATCGGGATTTTTTTTAACATGATGTCACTCCGCAGCACCGCAGGCGTAACACAGCAACAGCTGGTTGCCGTGTTAGTGATTTTGCGGTGCTGAAAAATCGTGAATATATAGGCCGGAATCCATCGCTTTTGTTGGCAACGATGAATTCAGGTAACAGAAAAAACGATTAAACGAAGTGGCTGGCAGGCGGTGCCCGTGGTTGAAAAATTGCGCGTGGTTCAGCAGCGTGAGTGAATAAAGGAATAAAAACAAGGCTGTCGAACAGAAGAGTAAAAAAGGGTTCGGGAATGGTTTGTACGGGTTCAACCCTGTCCGCCTGTGCTTGCAAACAGATGATGCAGGATGCATCCGTTAACGCATGAGTGGACTGATGCATCAGCAGCAGCCCTTGCCCGGCAACAATGGCTAATATGAGCGCAAGTCTTAAAGTCTGTTTGCTTATTGCTGAATGCATGAGGGAGGGTGACTTCATTTCGCGGGCTAGTATAACCTTGGCATTTTATGCATGTCCAGATTGATAGCTGTGTGTTAAACCCAGCAGAGTCAGGCTGTACAGGAATTGGGATGTAGGGTTGTCCTGTCGGGAAAAACAGGCAGGTAACCCAGCTTACCCGGGAATTTCACGATTCACTATAAAATTCCTGAATCCGTACCGTCATGGAGGTGCGGATCAGGTTTTATTCAGCCGGACCTGTTTGGCGCTTTGCTCTCTTCATCATCCGTTATCTGAAAACTTTCGGCGCGCTGAATGGCTTGTTCAAAACGATCTTCATAATCATCCAGGTTAGTACGCGCATCTTTTACATAGGCGGTCCATTGAATAACCTTTAACAGAATCCGGCTGGCCAGGCGGCCACGCCAGGCCATGGGACGATCAATGTCCAGAAACAGTACCGCACGGGTCTCATCACTGTTGTTTTGCACTTCATGGTTGTAGGTATCGTCAAATACCATGCATTTACCTTCCGTCCAGTGCATGATTTCCTTGTCCACGCGGATAAACAGGTTTTCCCGATCCTGCGGTACTTTCAGCGCAAGCTGGCAGCGAATCACTGCTTTACTGACACCGCAATGCGGGGTGACATGAAAATGCGGAGCCAGAATGGAGAAGAACGCATTTCTCAGGCCGGGAATCTGTTTCAGTATTTCGACCGTTTCGGGGCAGCGGCTGGTGTTGCGTTGCGCCCAGCGACCAAATCCATAGAGCACAAACATTTTCCAGTGGTCTCCGTGGGAAATACGTTTTTGATCAGGCGACAGCTCATGAAAGCTGGGCAGGGCTGATTTGACAGACAGAATGGCATCCAGTTCTTTGCGAATGGCTTGCCAGTTGTTCTCAAGGGTGGGTACAAAATCAAAATCAGCGGGATCAAATACCGGTTTGTCGCCAATCAGTGATTGACGCCCGAGAAAGCCATCCAGCCAGCGAACCAGCTTTTTACCGGTTTTTTTTACTTTTTTACGTCGCCATTTTTTAAGATCTTTAATGAGCTGCATAATTCTTCCTGGTTACCCCCATGGCTCAGCCATGCTCAACAACCGCTGAGGCATTGGAGGTGTACGTAGTGCAACATAAGCAAGCCTTGGGATCATAT
>JAHXHF010000125.1 GCA_025656895.1 gamma proteobacterium symbiont of Bathyaustriella thionipta | reverse complement strand
GGGAGTCAAAACAAAACGTCTAAAAGCAGGCTGGGATAATGACTATTTGCTGCGGGTAATCAATGGATGAATTTAAGCCCGATTGCCCTAACAATATGGGCGGCTGTCATGACTTTGTCTGCGCCCGGGTTTGGGGCAAGGCGATCAAAGATGTGCTTCCGGGATAAACCCGGCTTGTGACGTATCGGAGGGATGCGGGGCAGAATAGCGAATCAGTCATTCTGTGCGGCTTACTGGCCGGCGGCGGATGGAGAAGTGCTTATTCCCGGATAAATAAAGCCTGAATCGTACGGCTTATTTTTTTGCCAACCCGGTCTCGTTTTCGGGGTGAAAATTGCGCTATAATCAAAAAAGGGTTTTTGTAGGATTCAGGCGGCATAATAATGCTAAAGTCCGGCCCCGCCCCATAGGGCTGGAACAGAGACTGATATTTGCAAATTTGTGGTGTAGATTGTGCAAATATTGGCTACCATTGTATAAGTCAGGGTGTGGGCATTCTTGACTTTAAACAAAGTCAGCCAGCTTGTAATGCTTGTATTATGTACGCATTATGTTTTATGAACTCAGCTTGAAAAATTCAGGCTAATTTGAATCAAATAGCTAGATAGAGCTTTTTTATGGATAAAATTGTTGCGGATTATGCGGAAGACCTGACAAAAGCGGTTACCAAATCCGATATGCGCGAGCTGTCGGAAATGGCGGATGACGCGATGCAGGAAAATACTTTCCCGGCCTATTACGCGAAACTGGTTAAAGGGCACAGGGTTTCCAAGGGTGATATCCGTGCCGAAGAAGTTATTAAATGCATGCTTGAAGATATGCAGGATGATGAGGCGCTTGAAGATGCGGCCATGGATACCTTCTATGAAACCATGGAGGAACTGAGCCGCGCTTTTTCAGCAGAGATTGGTGGAAGCCTATATCAATGTACAAATGCCTGATGATGCCATTGAGCAGGCCCGTGAATTTGCCACGCGTGATGATCATGCCAAGTCTATGGCCCCCTTGTCATGGCAAATGGTAACGACCTTTAAAGAAGAATTGACCCGTGTTGATCGCCAGCGCGAGATTATCATCAATGAACTGCAACTCTACAGTGACTTCCCGTTAAAACATGCCCGCAGCCTGCATCAGTTGTTGTATCTCATTGAAGAAAGTACCCGGGATGCTCCTGAACGCCCGTTTGTGGATGAGGTTTTTATACATATCGGCAATATCGGCCATAAGGACCGTACCCGTGAAGAGGCTGAAGCCGAGGTAGAACCGGATACCTATCACAAACTATTTGACCACTATAACTCCTACGGCGATGAGTTGCCGTTGTGGCAGAGAGTCGGCCTGTATCGTCAAACCAACGCCATGCTTGAGGTGCTGAACAAGCATGAACTCATGCACGCGGATGAACGGAAAAAAATAGCCAGGCTGATGAAGTCCATCTGGGCTTATAAAGGCAAAAGGGGGCTGTCGGCTATTCATGAGGCCCTGCTGAAAGAAACACTGGGCAAATTGAATGAAGATAAAGTAGGTTTGACCGGTCTGCTGGCGCGTAATTTTCTGCAGGATTATGAAGTGGCCGAGCAGCAGATGTTCATGGTTTATGACACCATCAGCTGGCAGTTGACGGATACACGCGCTTACATTCTGCAGATTGATCCGGAATCTGAAGATCTGGATCAAAACCAGCAGGAAAAGCTGCGTATCGCAGAGGAAAAACTATTCGGCTTGCAGGATATGTTTATTCCACGCAAAACAGCTGTACAGCAACAGGAGGGTGAGAAAAGCCTGATGGAACTGGAGCGCACGGCGCTGGGTATTCCGATGAATATTGAGCCGGAGCAGATCGTTCGCTGGATTGGTATTTATTCCATTGTATTTTCCAATGAAGATTTTCTCAGTTATGCCGGAACACGTCCTAATTTCCGTAGAATGCGTGATTTAATCTCCAATCTTTCCACCTATCACCTGATTCAGAATATTGCCGAATTACGTAGTCTGGTCGAACGTAAATCATCGGCTGATGAAGATGAGAAAAAACGCCAGTTTGCTTCTTTCAACAAGGCTTTGAAGGTGAAACTGGCCAGTATGATGAAAGGCGAGTCCATTGTAGGACAGTCTATTCGTGACATGATCGGTGAGCTTGGTTTTCTGAATGACAACAAGGTTCAGTTCTTTGTTGCGGAAACCTTTAAAGGCTTTCAGAATCTGGTGGATGCATTCGATAAAACCATGAAGGATGAGTTCGTAAAAGATAAAACAGCTTATGAAAAAGAAGCGCGAGCCCTGTATACGGATATTTGTGAAAAAGCCTTGCGGAATTTCACCATCCGGCCACCTATACGGCGCAAGCATGCAGACCAAAAAGTTTCATTTGCAGCCCGTCTGCTGAGTTGGTTCGGGGTGAAAAAGAAGTAACGGCTGCTGGCCATCCGGCTAAGCGCTGAAATAAGCCGGCCGTGAACCCTGCGAAAATGCTCTTGAACCAGCAAAAAAAAAGCCGGAGGTCATGAGGTGACCATCCGGCTTGAAAACTGCGGCCATTCCGGGGGGGGGCGGAGAGCGTGAGCCACGCAACTGCTTTAGGGCTGGGCGTTGCCCGTGAATGTGGTTTGCTTCACACTTTTTGACAGTCGCCAGTTTTCCTCAAATATTTTTTGCCTGCCGGTCGGCATTGCCAATATAGTTGGCTGGCGTCAGTGCCAGCATTTGCTCGCGCGCGGCTTGCGGTATATCCAGTTTATTAACAAAATCAGCTAACTGTTGCTGATCTATGCGCTGGCCACGTGTTAAGTCCTTCAGTTTCTCATATGGCTTTTCAACCCCGTAACGACGCATAATGGTCTGAATGGGTTCAGCCAGAATTTCCCAGTTGTTGTCCAGATCCTGCAGCAGGGCCTCTTCATCAGGCTGCAATTTGGCAATGCCGCGCTGTAATGACTTGAGGGCGATCAGACTATGGGCGAAGCCGACCCCCAGGTTGCGCAAAACGGTAGAGTCGGTCAGATCCCGCTGCAGTCGGGAAACGGGTAATTTGCTGCTCAGATGGGCCAGCAGTGCATTAGCGATTCCCAGATTACCCTCGGCATTTTCGAAATCAATCGGATTGACCTTGTGCGGCATGGTGGAAGAACCCACTTCGCCGGCCACTGTTTTTTGTTTGAAATATCCGATTGAGATGTAGGTCCAGATGTCGCGGCAAAAATCAATCAGGATGGTGTTGAAACGGCTCATGGCATCAAATAACTCGGCCATGTAGTCATGTGGCTCAATCTGGATGGTGTAGGGGTTCCACTGCAATCCCAGAGATTCTACGAAAGATTGTGCCATGGCCGGCCAGTCCACATCCGGATAAGCGGAAAAATGGGCATTATAATTACCGGTAGCGCCATTGATTTTACCAAACAGCGGGGTATCCGCGATCTGTTGACGCTGGCGTTGTAAACGCCACACAACATTGGCGATTTCCTTGCCGACGGTGGTGGGGGAAGCCGGTTGACCATGAGTCCGTGCCAGCATGGGCAGGTCAGCCAATGTATGTGCCAGTTCGGTTAAGGTGGCGATGACCTGATCAATCTGTGGCAGTAATACCTGCTCGCGGCCTGTGCTTAACATCAAAGCGTGCGACAGATTATTGATATCTTCCGAGGTGCAGGCAAAATGCAGAAATTCATTGAGTGCGTGTAACTCGGGGTTTTGCGCGATCTTTTCCTTGAGCAGATACTCAACAGCCTTGACATCATGGTTGGTGGTGCGCTCTATCTCTTTGATACGCATGGCATCTTCAATGCCGAACCGATCCACAATATGGTTTAACAAGGCCTGGGCGTCTGCACTGAAAGCCGGGACTTCAGCAATATCGGTTTGAGCCGACAAGGCCTGCAACCAGCGCACTTCAACCAGTACGCGGTGGTAGATAAGTCCGTATTCACTAAAAACGGCAGACAGGTCAGCGGTTTGGCGACCGTAGCGGCCGTCTATGGGAGAGACGGCGGTAAGCTGTGACAATTCCATGGAATATATCCTTTATTGAGCCAGATCGCGCAAAACGTATTGCAGAATACCGCCGTTACGATAGTAGTCTACTTCCTGTGGCGTATCGATGCGTACTTTGGCTTCGAACTGGATAGAGCTGCCATCGGCGTTATGGGCGCTAACCGTGACACTTTTGGCGCTGCCATCACCCAGGCCGTTGATATCGAATGATTCTGTCCCTTTCAGTCCCAGTTTATCGGCACTTTCACCGGCATTGAACTGCAACGGCAGAATACCCATGCACACCAGGTTGGTGCGATGGATGCGTTCGTAACTTTCGGCAATAACCGCCTTTACACCTAAAAGACGCGGTCCTTTGGCGGCCCAGTCACGCGATGAACCCGAGCCGTATTCCTTGCCGGCAAGAACGATACAGGGGATATTTTCAGACTGGTAACGCATGGCCGCGTCATAGATGCTCATAGGCTCGTCAGAGGGTTGATGACGGGTAACGCCCCCTTCCGTTCCGGGAGCCAGTTTGTTGCGCAGGCGAATATTGGCAAAGGTGCCGCGCATCATGACCTGGTGATTGCCACGGCGTGAACCGTAGGAATTGAAATCGGCAGGCTGCACACTGTTGGCCTGCAAATAATGGCCGGCCGGACTGTCTGCTTTAATGGCACCGGCCGGTGAAATATGGTCGGTCGTGACCGAATCACCCAATAAGGCCAGTACGCGTGCATTTTGAATGTCACTGATGGCATCGGGTTGTTGTGACATGTTTTCAAAATAGGGTGGATTCTGTATATAGGTGGAATCATTGTTCCAGTCGAAAAGTTCACCCTGGGGCGCCTGCAATTCTACCCAGCGCTGATCACCGGCATATACATGGGCATAGCTGATGGAGAAATCATCACGAGTGACGTTTTCAGCAATACAGTGGGAGATTTCTTCCTGGCTGGGCCAGATATCCTTCAGATAAATGGCCTCACCGGCTGCGTTTTCACCCAGGGGTTCATTGAACAGATCAATGTCCATGCGTCCGGCAATGGCGTAGGCCACCACCAGTGGCGGTGATGCCAGATAGTTCATTTGTACTTCGGCATGGATGCGGCCTTCAAAGTTACGGTTGCCGGAAAGTACCGAACATACGGTCAGATCGCCTTCGCTAATGGCTTCAGAGACGGCTGCCGGTAAAGGGCCGGAGTTACCGATACAGGTGGTACAGCCGTAGCCCACCACATAAAAGCCCAGTTTCTGTAGAGGTTCGATCAAACCGGCCTGTTGCAGGTAGCGGGTGACCACCAGCGAGCCGGGGCCGAGAGAAGTTTTTACCCAGGGCTGGGTTTTCAGGCCTTTGGCAGTTGCTTTTTCAGCCAGCAATCCGGCTGCCAGCATGACGGACGGGTTGGAGGTATTGGTGCAGGAGGTAATGGCAGCAATAACCACAGCTCCGTCGTTCATTTCAAAAGCCTGGCCGTCTATTTCGCCAGAAACCGCTTTGCCCAGTTGACCAGGTTCCGTCTGCATCGCTTGCAGGGCTTCGCCAAACATGGCTTTGGATTGATCCAGCGGCACACGATCCTGCGGACGTTTGGGGCCGGCCAGACTGGGTACGACAGTGGATATATCCAGTTCCAGAATATCGGAATACAGAGCGGGGGCTTTATCTACGGTGTGGAACATGCCCTGGGTTTTGGCATAAGCTTCCACCAGTGCTACTTCCTCTTCATCACGACCGGACAGGCGCAGGTAGTTGAGGGTTTCCTCATCAACCGGAAACAGTCCGCAGGTTGCACCGTATTCAGGTGCCATATTGGCGATGGTGGCGCGGTCACCCATCGGCAGAGAGGTAATGGCCGGGCCGTAAAACTCGACAAATTTACCCACAACGCCGTACTGACGCAGCATTTCAACAATGGTCAGTACCAGATCGGTGGCACTGGCGCCTTCGCTCAGTTCGCCACTCAGGCGCACACCGACAACCTCGGGAATCAGCATGGAAACCGGCTGTCCCAGCATGGAGGCTTCGGCTTCAATGCCGCCTACGCCCCAGCCCAATACTCCCACACCGTTAATCATGGTGGTGTGTGAATCAGTACCGACCAGAGTATCCGGATAGGCTTGCAGAACGCCGTTGTTTTCCTGACCAAAGACCACACGCGCCAGATATTCCAGATTGATCTGGTGCACAATGCCGGTATCCGGTGGCACTACCTTGAAATTATCAAAGGCATTCTGTCCCCATTTGAGAAATTCATAACGTTCCTGGTTGCGTTGAAACTCCAGTTCTGCATTTTGACCAAGCGCATTGTCCGAACCAAAGTTATCAACTTGCACCGAATGATCAATAACCAGTTCGGCGGGTTGCAAAGGGTTGATCCTGTCCGGGTCACCGCCCAGAGCTTGCATGGCATCACGCATGGCAGCCAGATCCACCACGGCAGGTACACCGGTAAAATCCTGCATCAGTACGCGTGCCGGGCGATAGGCGATTTCATGTTCCTTGTTTGCCTGTCCCCAGTTGGCAATGGCTTCTATATCAGCACGGCTAACCGTTTTATCATCTTCGTGGCGCAGCAGGTTCTCCAGCAGAATCTGTATCGAATAAGGCAGACGTTCGCTGCCTTCAATAGCGTCCAGGCGATAGATTTCGTAGGTTTTGTCGTTCACATCCAGTGATGCGCGTGCGTTGAAGCTGTTGCTCATGGGTCACTCCGTTGCTGTGGGTGGCGGGTATGCCGACCGAAGAGGCGTATTTTAAGCGTGCTGTCGAAAAAAATCATCAGGCAGTGTTTTTTTATTGACCAGGGGGGCGGATGATTTGATAAAAATCAGCTAGAATCAGGTTGGGATTGCCATAATAACGATGACCTGTGAGATAATTCGGTAACTGAACAGGAATAGCTCACAAATCCAGTCAATATTCGAGGAATTATCATGCCAGAAAAAATTATTCAAAATAGTCGCGCCTTGTGGTTGCTTTTGCTCATCTTCCCCATGACAGGAGCGCTGGCGCAACCTATCGGCGATCTGAACGAAGCGATTAATCAGGCCGGTCGTCAGCGCATGCTGGGGCAACGTATTGTGAAGGACTATTTGCTGATCGGGCAAAACCTGAAGGTTAATGCGGCTCGCAAGCAATTGCAGGCATCCATTGATTTGTATCAACATCAGCATGACAATATAAAGGCTTTTTCCAGCAATCCGCTGGTTAGCTACACCCTCAAGGAAATTGATCCGGTATGGAGTAAGTTCAAGGCCCTGGCAAGCAGCAAGCCTGAAAAGTCTCAAGCCATTCAATTGAACAAACTGGGTGAGCAATTGCTGGATTTGAATCAGTTGCTGGTCATCAGCATGCGGGACGAAGCGAATACCGAGCAAGCTAAGATGGTTAACATGGCAGGGCGACAACGCATGCTGTCGCAACGTCTGGCCAAAGCTTATTTGATGTTAAACTGGAATATCGCCGATGCGCGTTGCAAGCGTTCTCTTAATAGTATCCAGTCTGAATTTTCCAATGCCTTGCAACAGCTATCTACTTCCGAGTTGAATACACCTGAAATTACCCGTGCCTTACAAAAAGTGTCCAGCCACTGGAAAATGCTTGAATTGAGTTTGGGTGATCTTGAGGGTGGTAAAAGGGCGCCCTTGGCGGTAGCCAACGGTAGTGACAGAATCCTTAAGGAAATGAACAGGATTACCGGCATGTACGCGGCATTGTAACAGGCTTGATGGTTGTCAGTGACTTTGCGAGTTAAAAATTAACGGACGCCACGCTGATTTTTTATGCTGCCTAGCATGTGCAGGAAATTATTGTAGCGGGTCTGTTGAATGGCGCCTTGTTGACGCGCCTGGTTAATGGCGCATCCCGGTTCCTGCTGATGACGGCAATTGGAAAAGCGGCAATGGCCTATGTAAGGCCTGATTTCACGGAAGCCACGTTCGATCATGGCGCGTGTCGGCTGGCTTAATCGAAAACTGCGAATACCGGGTGAGTCAATCAATGCGCCGCTGCATTGCAACTCGTACCAGGTGGTACTGGAAGTGGTGTGCCTGCCCAGGCCGGTGGCTTGCGACAGACTGCCGGTGCGTATCTCAAGATCGGGTACAAGCTGCTGGATAAGAGAAGATTTTCCGACACCCGATTGCCCTACAAAAATACTCGTCTGGTCCTGCAGTGCTGCCGACAAGGTCTGCAGGCTGGAATCCGAGCCTTTATGGGTGCGTAGGACCGGATAGCCGATGGTGCTGTAGAGCGATTGCAGGCGTTCAAATTGATCCTGCATGGCCCGGTTGTTTTTCAGCAAGTCACACTTGTTGATCACGATGGCTGCGTTAACATCAATGTGGGTGGCTGCGACCAGATATTGATCGATCAAATATTCACTGACTTCCGGTTCGGGCGCAATGACCACCAATAGCTGACTGATGTTGGCCGCCAGAGGCTTGTCGTGGCCATTGAAGTCGGGTCGGCTGAGTACGCTTTTGCGTGCCAGCAGAGCGCTTATGACCGCATTACGATGCTCGGCATCAACCTGCAGTGCCACCTGGTCACCACAAACCGGCTGGCCGATATTTTGTCGGGCTGCGGCCTTGATGAGCCGGCCTGTGCTGTCCCGTACCAGCAGGTTGGCACCATGCTGGCTGATGATGCGCCCCTGCAGCAGGCTGCTATTGTCATCATCGGCCAATACCTGATCAATGCGTTGCGCCAGCTTGTCGCGCCTTCTTTGCTGAATACTTTGTATGCGCTCGCGCTGCTGCTGCGAAAGGCGTCGGCGACTCACTGTTTCATGCTGCCGGCCTATTTAAAATGGTAGTAATTTCGATTCAGATAATCCGCCACATTGGCAACGTCGTCATCAAACCAGTTAAGATCCTGTGATAACTGGCAGCGGTTCACCTGCTTGTTCAGGCTTTGCAGGGATTGCATGCGATGATCCGCGCGACTGTAAACGCTGGTATCATGGCAGGCAAAACAATGGGCTTCCAGCAGGGTCTTGCCCTTGGCCGCGTCTGCTGCCATGGTCGAGCCGCTTACAGGAAGTAAAAGGATCAGAGAAGCTAAAATAATTCGCATGAAGTTTTCCTTGTACAGATTAATTACAGGAAGTATTGCAGATGTTGCGGCTGTTCGCCAGCGCACGAAACCACAGGATATGAAATGAAAGACAACACAAATCTGATCTGGATAGATCTGGAAATGACCGGGCTGGAGCCGCAAAGCGATGTCATCATCGAGATTGCAACGGTGATGACCGATGCTCAACTCAAGCCTTTGGCCGAAGGGCCGGTTATTGCCATTCATCAGTCTGATGACATTCTGAATGGCATGGATGAATGGAATCAAAGTCATCATGGCTCTTCCGGTTTGATTGAAAGAGTGCGTAACAGTCAGCTGGATACGGCCCAGGCAGAACAGCAAACGCTGGATTTTCTAAGCGAATGGATTGATGCCGGCCAATCACCCATGTGCGGTAACAGTATATGTCAGGATCGACGCTTTATGGCGCGACTGATGCCAAAGCTGGAAGCCTTTTTTCATTACCGCAATCTGGATGTGAGCTCGGTCAAGGAATTGGCGCGCCGCTGGGCTCCCAAAATGGCCGAGGCCTATGTGAAAGAACCCAAGCATCTGGCATTGGATGATGTGTATGATTCGATTGACGAACTGAACTATTACCGTGAACATTTTCTCAGGTCCGGGTTGACCTGAGTTGTTGTTGCGAAAGCGCCCACAATACATGTTCACGAACCAGTTCTGATGGGTGTTCGGCACGATTGAGCAAGGCCTTTCCGGTTTCGGCTGATGAAGGCGCATTGCCTAATGCAACCGCAATATTGCGCAGCCAGCGAACATGGCCGATACGGCGAATGGCCGAACCTTCAGTGTTACGCAAAAACGTTTCCTCGCTCCAGGCAAATAACTGGCACAGCTGGCGACTGTCCAGCCCGTGGCGAGGCTGAAAATCACTTTCCTCACTGATGCGGGCAAAGCGGTTCCAGGGGCAGACCAGCTGGCAATCATCACAGCCATAAATACGATTACCCAGCATGGCTCTTAATTCTGTCGGGATAGCGCTGTGCAACTCAATGGTCAGATAGGAAATGCAGCGCCGCGCATCAACCTGATAGGGCGCAACAATCGCCTGGGTGGGACAAATCTCCATACAGCGGACGCATTCGCCGCAATGTTTGCCTAGAGGCGTATCCACCGGCAAAGGCAGGTCGGTAAACAGTTCACCAAGAAAAAACCAGGAACCGGCCGAACGATTCAGCAGATTGCTGTGTTTGCCTATCCAGCCCAGGCCGGCCTTTTCAGCTACCGCCTTTTCCAGCACCGGAGCCGAGTCTACAAAGGCACGATAGCCGAACTCGCCAACCTGCTGCTGTATCTGTTTCGCCAGTTTCTGTAGCCGTTGACGCATCATCTTGTGATAATCACGCCCCAGCGCATAGCGTGAAATAAAGGCTTGCTGCGGTGATTGCAGTGCTGCTTCGATGTGGCGGGCTGATTGCGGCAAATAGTTCATGCGCACACTGATGATGCGTTTCACCCCGGCATGCAATTTATGCGGGTCAGCACGCAGTGCGGCATGTTTTTGCATGTAAGCCATTTCACCGTGAAAACCCTGTTGCAGCCAGTGCTGCAGGTGTGTATGAGCCTGTGAAAGCTGAATATCGCAGATGCCGGTTTGCTGAAAACCCAGGGCCCGGCTCCAGTGTTTTATATCAGCCGCCAGTTTTTTCCAGTCATGAGGCTTGCATTTACTGTCCATTAGGCGAATATATCACGTTGGATAAAGCTTATTTAACGGGAGCAAGTTTCATGCAGCGCATCATGCCGGCCATAGAACAACTACCTTACGCCCTGTATCGGGCGGAACAAGTGAGGCGTCTGGATCAGATTGCCATACAGGTACAGGGCATACCTTCCACAGAATTGATGCAGCGCGCAGGGGCTGCCTGCTACCGGCAGTTGCGCAAACGCTGGCCGGCCTGTCGGCATATTACGGTGTTGTGCGGTGTCGGCAACAATGGCGGTGATGGTTTCGTGGTTGCTACTCATGCGCGCCGTGATGGCTTACAGGTACAGTTGATTCAGCTGGGTGATATTAACCGTATGAGTGCGACCAGCAGCCTTATGCGGGATGCCTATTCGCGTGCCGGTGGCCATTTTTCGGAAAATCTGGAAATTGATGCGCAAGCCGATATTATTGTGGACGCCTTGCTGGGCACCGGAATGGATAGGCCGGTGGAAGGTTACTGGTCCAAATTGATTGACGAGGCCAACAAGCATCCGGCCGCTGTGGTTGCGGTTGATATTCCATCCGGCTTGCACGCGGACAAGGGCATCGCACTGGGCAATGCTATCCAGGCCGATATGAGTGTCAGTTTTATCGGTTTGAAGCAGGGCATGTTTACCGGTGATGGGCGTGCCCTGTCCGGTGAAATCAGGTTTGATGCCTTGTCGGTTCCGGCCAGTGTTTACGCCGCTGAAATATTATCCGCCAGACGTATCGAGTGGGCGCGTTTTGCTGCGCAATTATCCCGCCGTCCTGACAACAGTCACAAAGGCGATTTCGGTCATGTACTGGCGGTTGGTGGCGCTCCTGGTATGTCCGGGGCTATTCGCCTGTGTGCCGAAGCGGCGTTAAGAGCCGGTGCCGGTATGGTGTCGGTAGCCACCCACACGGAGCATGCGGCCTGTTTAAATGCCGGTCGTCCTGAACTGATGGTACAGGGTGTCCGCCAGGCCGATGAGATGGATGATTTATTACGCGCAGCCAGTGTCATCGTGATAGGGCCGGGGCTGGGCCTGTCTGATTGGGGCGAGTCATTGCTCAACAAGGTTCTGGCCAGCAATCTGCCTTTGGTGGTGGATGCCGACGGCCTGAATCTGCTCGGCAGCAGGCAGGTGGTGCAGCATCCTCATTGTGTGTTGACACCTCATCCGGGTGAGGCGGCGCGTTTGCTGGGTTGTGATGTAGAGGCCGTTCAGGAAGACCGCTTTGCTGCCGCTACCGAACTGCAGCGGCGCTATGCCGGTGTTGTGGTGCTGAAGGGTGCCGGAACACTGGTGGCCTTGCCGGGCAGTAAGCCACCAGCGGTCTGTTCACAGGGAAACCCGGGTATGGCTACGGCCGGTATGGGCGATGTGCTGGCC
>JAHXHF010000127.1 GCA_025656895.1 gamma proteobacterium symbiont of Bathyaustriella thionipta | reverse complement strand
GAGTCAAAACAAAACGTCTAAAAGCAGGCTGGGATAATGACTATTTGCTGCGGGTAATCAATGGATGAATTTAAGTCCGATTGCCCTAGATCCGAGCCCGGACAATCAGACTTTCAGGAGATGCCCGGCTTATACAGCGTATACAGCTTGAGGGTAGGAAACAGGCATGTCATTGCCCGCATTATAGGTGGTTATTTCCCATGCCGACTCATCAGCCAGCAGGGATTTAAGCAAGCGGTTATTGAGTGTATGCCCTGATTTATAACCACGGAAGGCACCCACCAGACTGTTACCCAGCAGGTACAGATCACCCACTGCATCCAGTATTTTATGCTTGACGAATTCATCGTTATAGCGCAATCCGTCTTCATTCATAACACGATAATCATCCATTACGACCGCATTATCCAGACTGCCACCCAGTGCCAGATTACTGGCACGCAGGGTCTCTATATCACGCATAAAACCAAAGGTTCTGGCTCGACTGACTTCCTTAACAAAGGATGATGATGAAAAATCAATGGACGCCGACTGCGCACCACCATCGATAGCCGGATGATTGAAATCAATTTCAAATTCAACCTTGAAACCATCGAATGGATCAAAGCGGGCAAATTTATCACCCTCCTCCACCACCACTGGTTTTTTAATACGGATAAAGCGCTTGGCGACATTCTGTTCTTCGATACCGGCTGACTGAATCAGAAATATAAAAGGTCCGGCACTACCGTCCATAATGGGCACTTCAGCAGCACTTACATCCACGTAGGCATTATCAATACCCAGACCGGCAAAAGCCGACAACAGATGTTCCACCGTTGATACGCAAACAGTATCTCGCTGCAGCGTAGTGGACAAGCGGGTATTACCTACATGGTCTGCGTGAGCCGGAATTTCTACCGGCGGTTGCAGATCAACCCTGCGAAAAATGATGCCGCTGTCTGCGGCAGCCGGCCTGAGTGTCAAAAAAACCTTTTGGCCACTGTGCAAACCAACACCTGTCGCGCCAATACTATTTTTCAGTGTGCGTTGTTTAATCATAGACCCGAGTCTCCAGAAGCCTTTCAGGCTGTACCGCTCAACGCATAATCCACTGGTAGCGCATGAGCAAAAACCTGTGCGTAATTCTGATATTCCATTAGCTAAGCACAAGTAAAATTAGGGATTTCCCTATATTAAACGCATTTCAACCTAAAAATGCAAGGTTAAACAGCCAAAAACAGAAAAAAACCTTCCTTTTTATATGGATTTTTCATCAATCCGCCTGACGTCTTAAAAAGGCTGGAATATCCAGATAGTCTTTCTTTTTCTCAGTCGCTGCATTCACATAGTCACCCGCTGAAGACACCTTGCCCGCTGCCGGTTTTTCGATAGGATCTACCCGATCCTTGAGTACCGGCACATCAACATCACCATTGGAAACCATGCGAATAGGAGCCTCCATTACCTGGCTTTCCTCACCCAGACCGGTGGCCACCACCGTTACCCGCAGTTCATCACTCATGTCCGCATCAATAACTGTACCCACGACGACGGTAGCTTTTTCATCGGCAAACTCCTTAACCGTTGTACCGACCTCATCAAACTCGCCTATGGTCAAATCCAGACCGCCGGTGATATTCACCAGTATGCCTTTGGCTCCGGCCAGATCGACATCTTCCAGCAAAGGACTGTTAATAGCCGCTTCCGCCGCTTCCCGGGCTCGCTCACTGCCGGTTGCCTCACCGGAGCCCATCATGGCCATCCCCATTTCAGACATAACCGTGCGCACGTCGGCAAAATCCACGTTAATCAGACCCGGACGGGTAATCAGCTCGGCAATACCCTGCACCGCACCCAGCAATACATCATTGGCCGCTTTAAAGGCATTCAGCAGGCTCATGTCACGTCCCAGCACTGCCAACAGCTTTTCGTTGGGAATGGTAATCAGCGAGTCTACATATTCGGACAACTCCTCAATACCTTTGTCCGCTATCTGCTGACGTTTGTTACCTTCAAACGGAAAAGGTTTGGTCACAACAGCGACTGTCAAAATTCCCAGTTCACGCGCTACTTCCGCAACCACAGGCGCACCACCGGTACCGGTTCCGCCACCCATGCCGGCAGTGATAAAGACCATATCAGCACCCTGCAAGGCTTCCTGAATACGTTCACGATCTTCCAGCGCGGCCTCTCGACCAATCGCCGGATTTGCCCCGGCACCCAGACCCTTGGTGACATCATTACCCAGTTGCAGCAATGTTTTTACTTCACTGCTGCGCAATGCCTGGGCATCGGTATTAGCGCAGATAAAATCCACCCCTTCAATATTGGCCGACAGCATATGATTGACTGCATTGCCACCGCCGCCGCCGACTCCCATTACCTTGATTACAGCACTCTGGCTATAAGCATCCATTAATTCAAACATGTCTTTTCTCCTTTCCTTTAGCTATAAACGCTGCTCCGCGCTTATTATTAATTCAAACCCGTCAACCGACCCGCTTACCCTTGCTCACCTACTCATTAAAAATTACCCCGAAACCAGCTTTTCATTCTTTCCCACACCGCCTTCACATTATGTCCACTGTGTAAATCCGAACCACCACTGTGCTGATTACCATGGCCGAACAACAACAGCCCGACTCCGGTCGCATAGACAGGATTCCGAATCACTTCTCCCATACCTGTAACCTCTCTGGGTACACCCAGGCGTACCGGCATATGAAAAATCTCTTCCGCCAGATCCACCAGCCCTTCAATTTTGGAAGCCCCGCCCGTCAATACCACACCACCGGCAATTAAATCCTCGTAGCCGCTGCGCTTGATTTCTTCATAAATATGCACCAGCAGTTCGTCATAGCGGGGTTCAACCACTTCCGCCAGTGCCTGCCTGGAAAGCTGGCGCGCCGGACGTTCGCCAATACTGGGAACTTCGATCATCTCCTGCGGATTGGCCAGTTGCTTCAGGGCACAGGCGTATTTAATCTTGATATCTTCCGCATACTGGGTCGGCGTGCGGAATACCACCGCAATATCATTCGTGACCTGATCACCGGCAATGGGAATGACCGAGGTATGACGAATGGCGCCATCGGTAAAAATTGCAATATCGGTAGTGCCACCACCTATATCCACCAGACAGACACCCAGCTCTTTTTCATCTTCGC
This sequence comes from gamma proteobacterium symbiont of Bathyaustriella thionipta, assembly GCA_025656895.1. Lineage (GTDB taxonomy): Bacteria > Pseudomonadota > Gammaproteobacteria > Chromatiales > Chromatiaceae > JAHXHF01. The sequence continues at coordinate 9,026 of JAHXHF010000127.1, read as the reverse complement.
TCAATACCGCATAACTGGATGCCAGTTGCTCCAATGTCAGGTCATCCACTTCCAGCCCGCAGCGGCGTACACATTTAATAATATTTTGTGCCGCACTGACCGCGCCGGTTACCATATGTACGCGGGTTTCCAGGCGCACACCCGACATACCCACCGGCTCACGAATGCCATCCTGCCCGTCAATAATGAATTCCTGCGGCAGAATATGCAGAATCTTCTGATCGGCCGGAATGGCTACCGCACGCGCCGCATCAATGACCCGATCCACATCGCTGGCGGAAACTTCCTTGTCACGAATAGCCACAACCCCGTTGGAGTTCTGGCTGGCAATGTGAGTGCCGGCAATACCCGCATAGACCGAATGAATTTCGCAACCGGCCATCAGCTCGGCTTCTTCTACCGCGCGCTGAATAGACTGCACAGTTGACTCGATGTTGATAACCACGCCTTTTTTCAAGCCATGAGAAGGGTGCGAGCCGATCCCGACTACTTCGATCCTATTGTCATCGGCAATTTCACCAACAATGGCAACGATCTTGGAAGTACCAATATCCAGTCCGACAATAAGATTTTTTTCGACTTTTTTAGACATCAGCTTTCCTGACTATTACTCATGGTTTTGGCCGCATAACGTACCGCAAATCCGTTGGTGTAGCGCAAGTCCACACTAACCGGTTGTTTGTCAGCCTGGTTTAGTAAATCGGGTAGATATTGCACCAGTCGCTGCAGACGTTGAACTACCTGTCCGGTTCCAAGACTTATATGAATCCCGCTGCGGGTTGTAAGACTCCAGCTGCCACGATCATCCAGCACCAGTTGCACCACATCCTCCGCCACTGCAGTCAGCATGCGTTTGAAATTTGTCAACTGCTGCAGCATCAATTCAGCCTGTGTTTCCGGCCCGCGCAAATGCGGCAAAGTTTTGCTCACCGGCAAATCGGATGGGCGAAAAATAACCGCCTGCCGATCAATCAGTGCATCATCATTCCAGAATGCCAGCGGCTGGCGTTCACGCACAGTCAAATCCAGACGATCCGGCCAGATGCGGCGCACACTGACCGATTCGACCCAGGGCAGTGCTTCACTGCGCTGGCGGATTTTTTCCACATCCACAGTAAAAAACCCTCGCCGGGTCAGGCCGGCAATCGCCTGTTCCAGATCTGAATTATGCAAATGGGCAAAAGTGCCGTGAATTTTAACAACCTTTAATGGCAGCGCATCCGGTGCGGTCAGGGCTACCGACAGTACGCTGAACATCACCCCCATGGACAACATAAAAGCGCCCGCTGTCAGCCAGCGACCGGTACGCGCCCAATCAATCACCCATGCACGCCTGGGCTGTTGCTTACGACGGTTCATTTTACGGCGTGTTTTCATCGTTTTATTTCACTGCTTAACAGGATTTTCCACACCAGATCATCAAAGCCAATCTGCGCCTGTTGCGCCGCCATCGGCACCAGACTGTGGCTGGTCATACCCGGAACCGTATTCACTTCGATGAACCAGGGTCTGCCCTGTTCATCCAGCATAAAGTCCACACGTCCCCAACCGCTGGCATCAATGGCCCGAAAAGCCTTTAACAACAAACCCTGTAGCGCTTCCTCCTGCTCATCCGGTAAACCACAGGGACAGATGTAATCGGTATCATCGGCCTCATATTTGGCTGCGTAATCATAAAAATCATGGCTGGTCTGCAGGCGAATCAAAGGCAGCGCCTGATCATCAAGAATGGCACCGGTGTATTCTTCGCCGGCAATCCATTGTTCAACCAGTACCAGATCATCGTATTCACGCGCCACCTGCCAGGCCTTTTCTAACTGCCGGGCATCATCCACACGTGCCATACCGATGCTGGAACCTTCCCGCAGCGGCTTGACCATCAACGGAAAATCAATCTGCTGCGCCTGCTGCAGATCCTGTTTTTGCTGCGCCACAAAAAAAGCCGGCGTAGCTACTCCCAGCCCCTGCCACAACAGTTTGCAGCGATATTTATCCATGGCAATGGCTGATCCCAACACGCCACTGCCGGTATAAGGCAGCCCCAGAGTTTGCAAAGCCCCCTGAATCTGGCCGTCTTCACCACCCCGTCCATGTAATGCAATGAATGCACGTGAGAAGTTTTTACCTAAATCGCTCAGGCCGTTTGCAGCCGGGTCATAGGCATGCGCATCCACCCCCTTACGCAACAAGGCCTGCAGTACCGCGTCGCCACTGAGCAGGGAAATTTCACGCTCGGCGGAATCACCGCCCATCAGGACCGCGACCCGTCCCATATCAGCCACGCTTTTCGTGGTTTCAGACAGCTTCATTGCGCCTCTCCCACTCGATGAACTTCAGGCTGCATTTCAATAGCAAACCTGTCTCTGACAACCGCCTGGATATGTGCAATCAGTGCTTCAATATCAGACGCGCTGGCACCGCCGGTATTGATAATAAAATTGGCATGCTGACTGGAAACGCAGGCTTTGCCGATACAATAATCTTTCAATCCGGCTGCTTCGATCAGACGCGCAGCATGCTCACCTTCGGGATTTCGAAATACCGAACCACAACTGGGCAAGCGGGTAGGCTGGCTTTGCGAGCGGCGCTTAAGTAAATCACGAATGCGACTCTGCGCCTGTTGTGTATCGCCTTTATGCAGCTGAAATTGCGCGGCGGTAAACCATTCATTCAACGGCCCGTCCACCTGCCGATAAGCCACCTTGAATTCAGATGCCTGACGTTGTCGCAGCACTCCCTGGCGGTCTATGGTTTGCACCCACTTCACCTGCTGCCAGGTTTCGCCGCCAAAAGCTCCCGCATTCATGCGCAGGGCACCGCCGAGCGTACCGGGAATACCGGCAAAAAACTCCAGCCCCACCCATTCATTACGCACCGCTGTGCGCGCCAGTTTGGCGCAACTGACACCGGCGCCTGCCAGCAGGCCGCCATCATTTTGTATATGGATATCGGCCAGCCGCCCCTGCAGGGCAATCACTGTGCCTTTAAAACCACCATCGCGTACCAGCAAATTACTGCCCAGGCCCAGCCACAACAAAGGTTCATCCTGTGGCAGCGCGGCTAAAAACACACTCAGATCCTGTGCGTCAGCCGGCCGGTAAAAACAACGCGCCGCACCACCCACACGCCAACTGGTGTGCTTGCTAAGCGGCTCGTCGTAGCTTATTTCTCCACGTAAGCGCATCGGCTGTGAGGCTGCCGTCATCATGACTGTTCTCCGGCAACACACCATTTCTCTGCCAGCTTGATCGCCAACTGTCCAATATCACCCGCGCCTGCGGTCACAACGCAGTCTCCGGCCTGCAACAAAGCAGGCAGAATTTGCGCAATGTCCTGTAGATTTTCAACAAATACCGGATCAAGCTGCGCGCGACTGCGAATAGCCCGCGCCAGTGCCCGACCGTCCGCACCTTCCAGTGGTTTTTCACCGGCCGCATACACTTCACTGAGCAGCAGTACATCAACCTGTGACAGCAGTGCTACAAAATCATCAAACTGATCGCGGGTGCGGGAATAACGGTGCGGCTGAAATATCAGCACCAGCCGCTTGCCCGGCCAACCTTCACGTACGGCCTGCATAACCGCCGCCAGTTCATTCGGATGATGCGCATAATCATCAACCAGCATTATTGACTGGCCATCCACCACACAATTCTGCTTGATTTGAAAACGTCTGCCTATGCCCTGGAAATGTGCCAGTCCACGCTGTAAAGCCTGTTCCTTAACGCCCAGTTCCAGAGCTACACCAATAGCCGCCAGTGCGTTTTGCACATTATGCAAACCCGGCATATTCAAACACAGTCCGGACAGGATACGGCCATCCCGCAGGGCTACATCAAAATGACTCTGACCGCCTGCATAACGTACATTAACCGCTCGCACATCTGCATCTTCAGCCAGGCCATAGGTAATGGTCTGACGACTGATTTGCGGCAACAGGGAACGTACTTCGTCATCATCAATACACACCACCGCCAGACCGTAAAAGGGCAGATGATGTAAAAATTCGGCAAAAGTCTGGCGCAGGCGACTGAATTCACCGCCATAGGTAGCCAGATGATCGGCATCAATATTAGTGACTACTGCCATCATCGGTTGCAAATACAGAAAGGAAGCATCACTTTCATCCGCCTCGGCCACCAGATAGTCACTTTCACCCAGGGCCGCGTGGCTGCCGGAACTGTTCAACTTGCCGCCAATCACGTAGGTAGGGTCCAGTCCGGCTTCAGCCAGCAGACTGCTGACCAGACTGGTAGTGGTGGTTTTTCCGTGGGTGCCGGCCACCGCTATGCCGAAGCGAAAGCGCATCAGTTCCGCCAGCATTTCGGCACGCGGCACCAGTGGAATACGACGTGCGCGAGCGGCCTGTATCTCCGGGTTTTGCTCATCAATCGCGGTAGAAATTACAACCGCATCCGCTTTCGCCACATTTTCGGCCGCATGTCCCTGCATGACCTCGGCACCTGCCTGCTGCAAACGTTCGGTTACTGCAGAACGGCGTACATCGGAACCGGAAACTTCATAGCCCAGATTCAACAGTACTTCGGCAATTCCGCTCATGCCCGCGCCACCAATGCCCACAAAATGAATGTGGCGCGTATGGCCCATGCGCCCCGGTGCATGATGGATGAATGATTCGCTGACTTTGTTATTCATCGGCAACACTCCACACAAGCATCGGCCACGCGCTGCGCGGCGTCCGGCCTGGCCAGTTCTCTAGCTGCCAGCGCCATACGCTGTAAGCGTTTCGGATCATTGAGTAAATCCAGTAACTGTTCACTGAGTCGCTGTGCGCTTAGTTCCGACTGCTGAATCATGATGGCTGCCCCGGCTTCCACCAGGCTGGATGCGTTGGCGCTCTGATGATCATCCACAGCATAAGGATAAGGCACCAGAATAGAAGGCAGCCCCGTCACCATCAGTTCGGTCAGGGTTAAAGCACCCGCCCGGCAAATTACGATATCCGCCCAGGCCAAAGCTTCTGCCATATCTTCAATAAACGCTTTGATGTCGGCTTCCACCCGATTTTCCGCATAAGCCGCGAATGTGCTCGTATCTTTGTCACGACCGCTTTGATGGCGTACATTAGGACGCATATATGTTTGCAGCAATGCCAGTGCCTGCGGCACGGTTTCATTCAGTGCCTGCGCTCCCAGACTGCCGCCAATGACCAGCAAATTGGGCTTTTTGCCCGCTTCCGCCGAACCCGACCAGGGTAATGTGGCAATCTCTTTGCGCACCGGATTGCCAACCGTAACAGCCAGCCTGGCTGCATCGAAACTGTTTTCAAATGCCTGAAATTTGTAAGTGGCTACATGCGCCAGTAGTCGATTGGTCAGGCCGGCAATGGCATTTTGTTCATGAATAATCAATGGCTTGCGCATCAGCCAACTGGCCACCCCTCCGGGTCCGGCAACATAGCCTCCCATACCCAGTACCGCACAAGGCGAAAAACGCCTGATGGCCTGTCGTGCCTGCCATAAGGCATACAACAGAACAAAGGGGGCCTTGATGCGTCGCAGCAGACTGCTGCCGCGCAAGCCCTGTACCTGCAGCGGTTCAAAACGGATGCCGGCAGCAGCGACCACCCCGGCTTCAAAACCCTGTGGATTACCCAGCCAGCAAAGCTGCACACCTCTGGCCTGCAATTCTTCAGCCACCGCCAGCGCCGGGAATACATGGCCACCGGTGCCGCCCGCCATAATCATTACGCGCGCTTCCATGCCGCCTCCCTGCCATCACTGTCCAGCTTGCGTAATTCGTAGTCGATACGCAATAAAATGGCGATCAGGATACACATAACAATGATGGCATTGCCGCCATAGCTCATCAGCGGCAGGGTCAGCCCTTTGGTGGGTAACAGACCGATATTGACGCCGACATTAATGAAGCCCTGCAGGCCGACCCACAACCCCAGTCCGTAAGCTACCCAGGCTGAAAACAGGCGCTGCATTCCGGTCGCTCTGGTGGCTATTGAAAAGGCTCGCCAGGCGATAAAAGCAATGGCCGACATCACCAGCACAGTACCCAACAGGCCGAATTCCTCACCCACAACCGCCAGAATGAAATCGGTGTGCGCTTCCGGCAGATAAAACTGTTTTTGAATCCCGTTACCCAGCCCCACACCGAACCATTCACCGCGACCGAAAGCAATTAATGCCTGGGTTAATTGGTAACCGCTATGATATGGATCCTGCCAGGGATCAAGAAAAGCCGTAACCCGTTGCATACGATAGGGGGATATAATCACCAAAGCGGTCATAGAGGCCGCCGCCAGGGCGATCATGGCCGCGTATTGTGAAAAAGGCACACCACCCAGAAACAGCAGTCCCAGGGCAGTCAATAAAATAACGGTCGCTGTACCAAAATCAGGTTGCATAAGAATCAGGCCAATGGAAATCAGCAACAGCAACAACGGCCTCAGAAAAGCCCATACAGAATGTGCCACTTCGTATTGGCGGCGCACCAGATAACCCGCCACATACATGACCGCGAACAACTTTATAAATTCAGAGGGCTGCAAATTAAAGGCTCCCAGAGGTATCCAGCGCATAGCGCCGTTGGCTTCACGTCCGATACCGGGAACCATCAAAAGCAGCAACAACAACACACCCGCAAAATACAGCGGCACACTGTATCTTTCCCAAACATCCATCGGGATACGCGTCACAATCAGCGCAGCAGTCAAACCTATACCCATGGCAATCAGATGGCGTATTACATAATAAAAAGCGTCCCCTGTATTACGTTCACCCAGATGCAAGGAAGCCGAGGCCACCATCACCAGCCCGAATAACAACAGGCCCAATGCGACCGCCAGCAAGGGGAAGTCGAAACGTGCCAGACGCACCTGCAGGCTGTCATGCCCGCGACTGGCCTGCAGACTGATGCTGCTGCTCATGCGCACACCGCCCGCGCCGCAGCCGCAAAACAATCACCACGCTGTTGATAGTTTTCAAACATATCGAAACTGGCGCAGGCGGGTGACAACAGCACCACGTCCTGTGCTTTTGCTTCAGCAGCCGCCTGCTTCACGGCCGCTTCCAGACTCGCCGACAAATGGCTCAATTCTCTGTCTATAGCTTGCGCCAACAACGGCGCATCACGTCCAATCAGAATAACCCGACGACAGTATTGGCGCGTGGCAGCCACCAGTTCGGAAAAATCGTTCTCTTTGGCTTCACCACCGGCAATCAGCAAGATACGGCCTTTGCTACTGGCGGCCAGCCCCTTCAAGGCAGCCACTACCGCGCCCACATTGGTGGCTTTTGAATCATCGATATAACGCACCTGATGGCATTCAACCACGTACTGACAGCGGTGTGGCAGCGGCGCAAAATTTCTGGCAGCCTGCAGCATGGCGTCCATAGGCAAACCCACTGCCTCACCCAAAGCCAGAGCAGCCAGTACATTGGTGTGGTTATGCGCGCCCTGCAGTTTCAGATCATTCACTTTCAACAAGGCCTGCGCGCCCCTGGCCAGCCAGATTTTCTCTTGCCGCTCAACCAGACCGAACTGATCCGCCGAGGCATCACTGCCAAAACTGCGGTTGCAATGTCCGGCCAGTGCGCTGGCCTGTTCATCCTGTCGATTACACAAGCACACGGCGGCCTGCCGGTAAACCGCCTGCTTGGCTGTTTTATAGGCATGCAGCGAAACATGACGGTCCAGGTGATCCGGACTGATATTCAATACCACGGCCGCTGCCGGTCGTAGAGAACGGGTTGTTTCCAGTTGAAAACTGGATAATTCCAGTACATACAACTGTCTGTCATCCTGTAACAAACTCAGGGCCGGTTCACCCAGATTGCCGCCTACCGCTACCGGGATACCGGCACAGCGCGCCATCTCACCGAGCAAACTGGTTACCGTGCTTTTGCCGTTGGAGCCGGTGATGGCAACCACCGGCGCCTGCACATAGCGGGCAAATAATTCAACATCGCCCATCACTTCAATACCGCGTTCAGCCGCTTGCCGGAAAAAAGCATGTGACAGTGCAATTCCTGGGCTGACAATAATGCGGGATATCGACTCTAGAACACGTTCATCAAAACCACCGCTATACAGACGCGCCTGTTCAAACAGGCGGGCAAATTCGGCCAGTGACGGGGGCTGTTCACGGCTATCCATCACATCAAAAGATTCACCACGCGCAGCCAGAAAGGACGCAATACTGAGGCCGGTTTTACCCATCCCCAGTATCAAGGTCCTGTTTGGCTGTTGTGGCTGATTCATGTTCATCTCTGTTTAACGGATCTTCAAGCTGGCCAGACCGATCAACACCAGAATCACGGTTATGATCCAGAAGCGCACAATCACGCGTGGCTCCGGCCAGCCTTTCAATTCATAATGATGGTGCAAAGGAGCCATGCGAAAAATACGCCGTCCGGTTAATTTGTAAGAAGCCACCTGCAAGATGACCGACACGGTTTCCATAACAAACACGCCGCCCATCACAAACAAAATCAGTTCCTGACGTACGATCACGGCCAGCACGCCCAGTGCCGCCCCCAGCGCCAGCGCGCCCACATCTCCCATAAAAACCTGCGCCGGGTAGGCGTTAAACCAGAGAAACCCCAGACCGGCTCCTACCAGTGCCGCGCAAAACACCACTACTTCGCCGACTCCGGGAACACTGGGAATCAGTAAATAGCTGGAAAATTCGGCATGTCCGGATAAATAGGCAAACAGCCCCAGAGCACCACCCACCAGCACGGTCGGCATAATGGCCAGGCCATCCAGGCCATCGGTCAGGTTAACCGCGTTGCTGCTACCGACTATCACCAGATAGGTCAGCAGGATATAAAAAGGCCCCAGTTGAATGGCGGCATGTTTGAAAAATGGAATCAGCAGGGCGGTTTCTGCCGGTGTTTCGGCCAGCTGATACAGCACAATGGCTGCCCCCAGGCCAACCACCGATTGCGCCAGATATTTATAGCGTGATGCCAATCCGCGCGAGTCATTCAATACCAGTTTTTTATAATCGTCATACAGGCCGATCAGACCGAACAGCAAGGTTACAACCA
>JAHXHF010000392.1 GCA_025656895.1 gamma proteobacterium symbiont of Bathyaustriella thionipta | reverse complement strand
CCCGATTGCAATGGAAGAAGGACTGCGTTTCGCTATCCGCGAAGGTGGTCGTACGGTGGGCGCCGGTGTTGTGTCCAAAATTATTGAGTAACACTCGATAATTAAAAAGCAGTGGTCAGAGTGGAAGTTCTCCACTCTGACTTAATTTAGGCCAGTAGCTCAATTGGCAGAGCAGCGGTCTCCAAAACCGCAGGTTGGGGGTTCAAGTCCCTCCTGGCCTGCCATTTTTTACGGCGCATGTTAACGATGAATGCAAAAGCAGAAAACGCCTCATCGAGTATCGATACAGTCAAGCTGTTGCTTGCGCTATTGATTGTGGCAGCCGGCATAGCCGGATTTTATTATTTTGAAACGCACTCTACGTTATTGCGCGTAGTGGGTCTGTTGGCCGTATTCGGCCTGGCAGCAGCAGTGGCTTTAAGTTCAAACCCCGGCAGAAGAAGCTGGCAGTTTGTGGTAGCTGCGCGTGCTGAACTGCGTAAAGTTGTGTGGCCCAGCCGTCAGGAAACCATCCAGACCACGCTGATTGTATTTATCATGGTGGTTATTGTGGCATTGATATTGTGGGGCTTCGATAGCCTGCTGGCTTATATCTTGCGCACTCTTCTGGGTTAGGAGCAGGTATGGCTAAAAAATGGTACGTTATTCACGCATACTCTGGTTTTGAAGCCCGTGTTTGTGAAAGTTTAAAAGAACGCATGCAGCGTGCCGGTATGCAGGATATGTTTGATGAAATCCTGATACCTACCGAGGAAGTGGTGGAAATGCGCGCTGGTCAGCAGCGCCGTAGTGAGCGAAAATTTTTCCCCGGCTACGTACTGGTAAAAATGGATATGAACGACGAGAGCTGGCATCTGGTAATGGATGTGCCTCGTGTGTTGGGTTTTATTGGTGGTACAGGCGACAGTCCGGCACCAATAACCGAGAAGGAAGCGGAAGCTATTTTACAACGTGTTCAGGAAGGTACCGAGAAACCGAAACCCAAGGTTCTGTTTGAACCGGGTGAGGTAGTGCGGGTTGTTGACGGCCCCTTTGCCGATTTCAATGCAACGGTTGAAGAAGTTGATTATGACAAAAGCCGCCTGAAGGTTGAAGTAACCATTTTTGGACGGTCTACACCAGTAGATCTTGAATTTGGTCAGGTCGAAAAGGCCTGACTCTTTATAAAGTATCGGGGAGCCGTCAGGCGTTCGCACCCGAGAGGAATAAATCATGGCAAAAAAGATTGAAGCCTATATCAAGCTTCAGGTGGCTGCAGGTGAAGCCAACCCGAGTCCTCCTGTCGGCCCGGCACTGGGCCAGCATGGCGTGAATATTATGGAATTCTGCAAAGCCTTTAATGCGGCCACGCAGAATATCGAAAAAGGTATGCCGGTTCCGGTTGTAATCACAGTTTATGCGGACCGCAGCTTTACCTATGTAACGAAAACCCCGCCGGCAGCCGTGCTACTGAAAAAAGCAGCCGGAATCCCCAAAGGCAGCGGCGAGCCCAATACCAAAAAAGTAGGCAAGGTTACCCGCGCCCAACTGGAAGAAATTGCCACGACCAAAATGCCGGATATAACAGCAGCCGATATGGATGCGGCGGTACGTACTATTGCCGGTACTGCACGCAGTATGGGGCTGGATGTAGAGGGAGTATCCTGATGGCTAAATTATCCAAAAGACAAAAAAGTATTGCTGAGAAAGTTGAAACAGGAAAAATCTACGACATCAGTGATGCACTGGCTCTGTTAAAAGACGTGTCATCCGTGAAATTCACTGAATCCGTGGATGTGGCCATTAAACTGGGTGTTGATGCGCGTAAATCAGATCAGGTTGTACGCAGTTCCACACAGTTGCCGAATGGTACCGGAAAACAGGTAAGAGTGGCAGTCTTCACTCAGGGTGCCAATGCGGATGCAGCCAAAGAGGCGGGTGCTGATGTTGTCGGTTTTGAAGATCTGGCTGAACAGGTAAAAGCCGGTGAAATGGATTTTGACGTAGTTATTGCCTCACCGGATGCGATGCGCATCGTAGGTCAGCTAGGTCAGATTCTGGGCCCCCGTGGATTAATGCCAAACCCCAAGGTAGGCACAGTAACACCAAATGTGGCTCAAGCGGTTACCAACGCCAAAGCAGGTCAGGTGCGTTATCGTACTGACAAGAATGGCATTATTCACTGTGCTATCGGAAATGCCTCTTTTGAAGTGGATGCACTCAAGACAAACCTTGAAGCACTGTTGGCTGATCTGGTTAAACTCAAACCGAGTGCCGCCAAAGGTGTTTATTTAAGCAAAATTTCAGTTTCTACAACGATGGGACCGGGTCTGGTTGTAGACACTTCATCACTGGCTGTTTAAGCCACAGCGTGCAGCCTGCTCACAGGGTGTGCGTAACACGAACTTTGGAGTGGCCGGCTTGCTTAGCGGCTCGCGTCAAAGACCGCAGGCACTTTGCGTTTAATGGGAAACCGCCTGCGCAGACGGAATATTTGCATCGCACAGAACGGATGAAAATATTCTATTTTACGTTCGACCGGGTTTTACCGGTCGTTGTTATGAGGTAACGAAAATGGCAATGAATTTTGCTCAGAAAGAAGCTGTCGTTGCTGAAGTTGCAGAAGTTGCTGCAAGTGCTTATTCAGCAGTCGCGGCCGAGTATTGTGGATTAACGGTGGGTGAAATGACCGAGCTGCGCGCACAGGCACGTAAAGCCGGTGTTTACCTGAAGGTCGTTAAAAACACATTGGCTCGTCGCGCTTTTGAAGGCACAGATTATGCGTGTATGAGTGAAGGTCTGACAGGTCCGCTTGTTCTGGCTTTATCACAGGAAGATCCTGGCTCGGCTGCGCGTGTGATCAAAGACTTTGCGAAAGACCATGACAAGCTCAATGTCACCATGCTGGCTATTGGTGGTGAATTACTTGACAAGAGTGAGCTGTCAACACTGGCCAGCATGCCAACCTACGATGAAGCTATCTCTATGCTGATGGCTCTGATGAAAGCACCGGTAGAAAAACTGGCGCGCACCATCAACGAGGTTCCAGGCAAATTGGTTCGCACCGTTGCTGCAGTAAAAGAAGCAAAAGAAGCGGCTTAAGTTTCGTACTATTTTTTGAATGATTTTTTAGGAGTCTAAAATGGCTGTATCCAAAGACGATATTCTGGAAGCTATTTCCAATATGAGTGTAATGGAGGTGGTTGAACTCATCTCTGCTATGGAAGAAAAATTTGGCGTAAGTGCTGCTGCTGCGGTTGCTGCTGCACCTGCTGCCGGTGGTGGCGAAGGTGCTGCTGCTGAAGAGCAGACTGAATTCGACGTAATTCTGACCAGTTTTGGCGCTAACAAAGTGGCTGTTATTAAAGCCGTACGTGCTATTACCGGCCTGGGCTTGAAAGAAGCTAAAGGCGCTGTTGAAGGCGCACCTACTCCGGTTAAGGAAGGTGTATCCAAAGACGAAGCAGAAGAAACCAAGAAGCAGCTTGAAGAGGCTGGCGCTGAAGCCGAAATTAAATAACAGGCTTTGAGCGTAACGCTTTTCTTCATTTGAAGGTGGCTGGCAACCTGTGGTTGCCGGCCTTTTTCTGCTTGTAAAAGGAATGATGTGATGGTTAATCATGCCTTTCGTTGCTGTTCAGATTTATCCGAGGGACGCCAGTATGGCCTATTCTTATACCGAGAAAAAACGAATCCGCAAAAACTTTGGTACGCATCAAAGTGTGATGGATGTACCTTATTTACTGGCTACACAGATTGATTCGTATCGTCAGTTTCTGCAGGCTGGTGTTGCTCAGGAAGATTTAAAGAATACCGGCTTACATGCGGCCTTTAGTTCGGTATTGCCCATCGTCAGTCACTCGGGAAATGCCATTCTCGAATATGTCAGCTACAAACTGGGTACACCGGTATTCGATGTACGCGAATGTTTGCAGCGTGGTGCTACTTATGCCGCTCCGCTGCGTGTCAAAGTTCGCCTGGTCATTTACGATAAAGAGTCGCCGGCCAATGCGAAAAAAATAAAAGAAGTCAAAGAGCAAGAAGTTTTTATGGGAGAAATCCCGTTAATGACCGATACCGGTACTTTTGTGATCAATGGTACCGAGCGCGTTATTGTCTCGCAGTTGCATCGTTCGCCCGGTGTGTTCTTTGATCATGATAAAGGTAAGACCCATTCCTCGGGTAAATTGTTATTTTCAGCAAGAGTTATTCCTTATCGTGGTTCCTGGCTGGATTTTGAATTTGACCCCAAAGACAAGGTTTTTGTACGCATTGATCGTCGCCGCAAACTGCCGGCCACCATTTTACTGCGCGCACTGGGTTTTGATACCCAGCAAATTCTGGCTATGTTTTATGAAACCATTCCCTTCGAGATTGATGGTGAACGCATTAGCATGGATCTGGTTGCGGATCGTTTGCGCGGGGAAACAGCCGGCTTTGATATAACAGCTAATGGCAAGACCATTATTGAAGCAGGGCGTCGTATTACTGCACGCCATATCCGTCAGATCAAAAAAGCGGATATTTCCCGTCAGGATGTACCGACTGAATATCTGGTTGGCAAACGTCTTGCCAGCGACATTATTGATGAATCAACCGGTGAACTGCTGGCTAAAGCCAACGAAGAGTTGAGCGAAGAAAAAATTACCACCTTACTTGACAGTGGTATTAAAAAACTGGAAGTGCTGTTTATTAATGATCTGGATCACAAGCCCTTTATCTCCGATACGCTGGATGAAGAGCAACCGGAAGATGAACTGGGTGGACAGATTGAAATCTATCGCATGATGCGTCCGGGTGAACCACCTACCAAAGATTCAGCACAAAATCTGTTCCGCAATCTGTTCTTTACTTCTGATCGCTATGATCTTTCTGCGGTTGGCCGCATGAAATTTAATCTGCGCCTGGGCCTTGAATCACGTGAAAATGATGATGGTACCCTGAGCAAGGAAGACATTATTGCGGTTCTGCAGGAGCTGGTAAATATCGGTAACGGTAACGGTGTTGTGGATGATATTGATCATCTGGGCAACCGGCGTATTCGTTCTGTGGGCGAGATGGCCGAAAACCAGTTCCGTGTCGGCATTGTGCGTGTTGAGCGTGCGGTAAAAGAACGCCTGACCCTGGCCGAATCCGATGGTTTAACGCCTCAGGAACTGATCAACGCCAAGCCGGTTTCAGCGGCGGTTAAAGAATTCTTTGGCTCCAGTCAGTTGTCCCAGTTTATGGATCAGAACAATCCCTTGTCTGAAGTGACTCATAAGCGACGTGTTTCTGCATTGGGCCCGGGTGGTCTGGCGCGCGAAAGAGCCGGTTTTGAAGTGCGAGACGTTCATCCGACCCATTACGGTCGTGTTTGTCCGATTGAAACACCGGAAGGGCCGAATATCGGTCTGATTAACTCATTGGCGGTCTATTCACGTACCAATGAATTCGGTTTTCTGGAAACGCCTTATCGCAAGGTTGTTGATGGCGTGGTCACAGACGATGTCGAATATGTTTCGGCCATCAATGAAGGTCGCTACATGATTGCGCAGTCGAATGCTCTGGTAGATGACAAGAATCGTTTGACTGCTGATCTGGTGCCTTGCCGGCATGAAAATGAATTCACCATGGCAACTCCGGACAAGATTGATTATATGGATGTGTCGCCACGCCAGATTGTATCCGTGGCGGCCTCTTTGATTCCGTTTCTGGAACACGATGATGCCAACCGCGCGCTCATGGGATCAAACATGCAACGTCAGGCAGTGCCTACCCTGCGTGCAGATAAACCTCTGGTCGGCACGGGTATGGAGCGTGTTGTTGCTGTTGACTCGGGCGTAACCGTTGTTGCGCGTCGTGGCGGCAAAATTGATTCGGTGGATGCGGCTCGTATCGTGGTACGGGTAAATGATAAAGAAGCCCTGGCCGGTGACGTGGGCGTGGATATTTACAACCTGACCAAATACACACGTTCTAACCAGAATACCTGCATCAATCAGCGTCCTCTGGTGAAGCCGGGCGATGAGATTGCGCGCGGAGATGTGCTGGCTGACGGTCCTTCCACCGATATGGGTGAACTGGCGCTCGGACAGAACATGCGGGTAGCCTTTATGCCCTGGAATGGTTACAACTTCGAGGATTCCATTCTTATATCCGAACGGGTTGTGGAAGAAGATCGCTTTACCACCATACATGTGGAAGAACTGACCTGTATGGCGCGTGATACCAAGCTGGGACCTGAAGAAATTACCAGTGATATACCCAATGTCAGCGAGTCAGATCTGTCCAAGCTGGATGAATCCGGTATTGTGCACATAGGGGCAGAGGTCAAGGAAGGCGACATTCTGGTCGGTAAGGTGACACCCAAAGGTGAAACACAACTGACTCCGGAAGAAAAACTGCTGCGCGCCATCTTTGGCGAAAAAGCCTCGGATGTAAAAGATACCTCTTTGCGTGCCTCTTCCGGCAGCAGCGGCATCGTTATTGATGTACAGGTTTATACCCGTGACGGTGTTGAAAAAGATCAGCGTGCCATCAGTATTGAAGATGCCGAACTGGCCAAGTTCAAAACAGATTTAAATGATGAACTGCGGATCATGGAAGGTGACAGTTACGCCCGTGTTGAAAAACTGTTGCGTAATAAAGTAGCCGAAGGTGGCCCGAATAATCTGCAGGCAGGCAGCAAGATCAGTAAAAGCTATCTGGCCGGCCTGAAACCAGAGCAATGGTTTGAAATCCGCTTGCAGGATGAAAAAGTTACTGAGCAGCTGGACGCGATTGGCAAACAGATTGAACAGCAGGCTGAAGATGCTAAAGCCCGTCTGGAAGAAAAACGCCGTAAATTGCAAACCGGTGATGATCTGGCTCCTGGTGTGTTGAAAATGGTCAAGGTTTATGTGGCCGTTAAACGCCGTATACAGCCGGGTGATAAAATGGCCGGTCGTCACGGTAACAAAGGTGTTATTTCAATGATTGTGCCGGTCGAGGATATGCCTTATGACGATAACGGTGATCCGGTGGATGTGGTACTGAATCCTTTGGGTGTTCCGTCGCGCATGAATGTGGGGCAGATTCTTGAAACTCACATGGGCTGGGCTGCCAAAGGTGTGGGTAAACGCATTCAAAAAATGCTGGAAGCTCAGGCCAAGGTACAGGAACTGCGTGATCTGCTAACGCAAATCTACAATACGGGCGGACGCGAGGAAGATATTGGAAGTCTTTCTGATGACGAAGTGCAGGAACTGGCCGGTAATCTACGCGCTGGCGTACCGATTGCAACACCCGTCTTTGACGGCGCGCTGGAAGAAGACATTGTCAATCTGTACAAGATTGCAGGCCTGCCGGAAACCGGTCAATCCATTCTTTATGACGGGCGCACGGGTGACAAATTCCATCGTCCGGTTACTGTGGGTTACATGTATATGCTGAAACTGAATCATCTGGTTGATGACAAGATGCATGCGCGTTCAACCGGCCCTTACAGTCTGGTGACACAACAGCCTCTGGGCGGTAAAGCCCAGTTCGGCGGCCAGCGATTCGGTGAGATGGAAGTGTGGGCACTGGAGGCTTATGGTGCCGCTTATACCTTGCAGGAAATGCTGACGGTCAAGTCGGATGATGTGAATGGTCGTACCCGCATTTATAAGAATATTGTTGATGGCAATCATGCTATGGAACCGGGCATGCCGGAATCATTCAACGTACTGGTTAAGGAAATTCGCTCATTGGGTATCAACATAGAGCTGGAACAGGACTGAGCGCAGATAGCGTGATGTTGATTACATTTTTATTGTATACCCGGTTGCAGGAGACAGGCTTGTGAAAGATTTACTGAAGGTTATTAAACAGCAAAATCAGGTTGTAGATTTCGATGCGATTCGTATTGGTCTGGCATCTCCCGACCTGGTTAGATCCTGGTCATATGGCGAGGTGCGTAAACCCGAGACAATCAACTACCGTACCTTTAAACCTGAGCGTTATGGCTTGTTCTGCGCCAAGATTTTCGGTCCTATCAGTGATTACGAATGTTTGTGTGGAAAATACAAGCGTCTCAAACATCGTGGCGTGGTATGCGAAAAATGTGGCGTTGAAGTCACGCTGGCTAAAGTACGCCGTGATCGCATGGGGCATATCGAGTTGGCCAGCCCGGTCGCGCACATCTGGTTTTTAAAATCATTACCGTCACGTATCGGCTTGTTGCTGGATATGACGCTGAAATCCATTGAGCGTGTTCTGTATTTCGAATCATTCGTAGTAGTTGACCCAGGCATGACCATGCTGGAACGCGGCGAATTGATGAATGATGAACAATATCTGGATGCCATCGAAGAGCATGGCGATGAGTTTGTCGCGCTGATGGGAGCTGAAGCTGTTTTTGAATTGTTGCGCTCACTGGACCTGAAGAAAGAAATTGAGCAGGTGCGTGAGGATATGGGGGCAACCCGCTCCGAAACCAAAATTAAAAAATACACCAAACGTCTGAAATTAATGGAAGCCTTGATTGAATCAGGTAACCTTCCTGAATGGATGGTCATGACCGTGTTGCCGGTTTTGCCGCCTGATTTACGTCCTTTGGTGCCTCTGGATGGCGGCCGTTTTGCCACCTCTGATCTGAATGACCTGTATCGTCGGGTTATTAACCGCAACAACCGTCTGCAACGGCTGCTGGATTTATCCGCACCCGATATTATTGTACGTAACGAAAAACGTATGTTGCAGGAATCGGTCGATGCGTTGCTGGATAACGGTCGTCGTGGTCGTGCCATAACCGGTACTAACAAACGTCCGTTGAAATCACTGGCAGACATGATTAAAGGTAAGCAGGGGCGTTTTCGCCAGAACCTGCTGGGTAAACGTGTCGATTATTCCGGCCGTTCGGTTATTGTTGTGGGGCCAACCCTGCGCCTGCATCAATGTGGTCTGCCGAAAAAAATGGCACTTGAATTATTCAAGCCTTTTATTTTCAGTAAGCTGCAACTGCGCGGTCTGGCTACGACCATTAAAGCGGCGAAAAAGCTGGTAGAACGCGGTACAACCGAAGTTTGGGATATTCTTGAAGAAGTGATTCGAGAGCATCCGGTTATGCTGAACCGGGCGCCAACCCTGCATCGTCTCGGTATCCAGGCTTTTGAGCCGGTACTGATTGAAGGTAAGGCCATTCAGTTACATCCGCTGGTGTGCACCGCATTCAACGCCGATTTTGATGGTGACCAGATGGCCGTGCATGTGCCTCTGTCCATCGAAGCGCAGCTGGAAGCACGCAGCCTGATGATGGCGACCAATAATATTCTTTCTCCCGCCAATGGCGAGCCCATTATCGTACCTTCGCAGGACGTTGTATTGGGGCTGTATTTTATGACGCGTGAAAGGGTCAATGCCAAAGGCGAAGGTATGGTCTTCACTGACATAACCGAGCTGGATCGTGCTTATAACAGTGGCGTGGTCGATTTGCAGGCCAATATTAAAGTGCGCCTGAATCAGTTGGATGAAAATCAGGAGCTGCGACTGAAACTGACAGAAACAACCGTGGGTCGGGCACTGCTGTCTGAGGTTGTTCCACCACAGCTGCCGTTCGAGTTGGTTAACAAGGCACTGGATAAACGTGGAATTTCGGCTCTGATTAATGCCTGTTACCGCCAGGTCGGTCTGAAAGAAACGGTCGTTTTTGCTGACCAGCTCATGTATACCGGCTTTCGTTATTCTACGGTATCGGGTGTTTCAATCTGTCTGGACGACATGACGGTACCGGATGAAAAAGTGAAAATTCTTGCCGATGCTGAGGCAGAGGTAAAAGATATTGAAAGCGAGTACGCATCCGGTCTGGTGACGCACGGTGAGCGTTACAACAAGGTTGTGGATATCTGGTCACGCACCAATGAGCTGGTTGCCAAGGCCATGATGAAGAAATTGGGTAAAGAAGAAGTACTCAATGCTGAGGGCAAAAAAGTCAAACAGGACTCTTTCAACTCTATCTTTATGATGGCCGATTCCGGTGCTCGTGGTTCCGCTGCGCAGATTCGTCAGCTGGCCGGTATGCGTGGTCTGATGGCCAAGCCGGATGGTTCTATTATTGAAACACCGATTACAGCCAACTTCCGTGAAGGTCTGGACGTATTGCAATACTTCATTTCGACTCATGGTGCACGTAAAGGCCTGGCTGATACAGCGCTGAAAACAGCCAATGCCGGTTATCTGACCCGCCGACTGGTGGATGTGGCGCAGGATCTGGTCGTAACCGAAGATGAATGTGGCACCGAAGACGGCCTGTTGATGAGTCCTTTAATTGAAGGCGGCGATGTTGTTGAACCGCTGGGTGAGCGTATTCTTGGACGTATTGCCATTGCCGATGTTTTCAAGCCGGGCACTGATGAAATATTGATCGAGAAAGGTGAGCTGCTGGATGAAGAACGTGTTCAGTTGATTGAAAGTGCCGGTGTTGACCAGATCATGGTGCGTTCATCCATTACCTGCAAAACCCGCGTGGGTGTTTGCGCCAGTTGCTACGGTCGTGACCTGGCGCGCGGTCATCGTGTTAATATTGGCGAATCTGTCGGTGTTATGGCAGCGCAGTCCATTGGTGAGCCGGGCACCCAGCTCACCATGCGTACTTTCCACATTGGTGGTGCGGCCTCACGTTCAGCTGCAGTCAGCAGTATCGAAATCAAGAATACCGGTACAGTTCATTTGCACAATATGAAAACTGTACGCCGTGGCGACGGCAAGCTGGTAGCGGTTTCACGTTCCGGTGAAATCAAGGTTATCAACGAGCAGGGACGTGAGTGTGAGGAATATAAACTGCCTTACGGTGCAATCCTGTCTATAGATGATGGCGCTGCAGTAACCAGTGGGACGGTGGTCGCTCAATGGGATCCGCATACTCATCCGGTCGTAACCGAGGTGGCGGGTGTACTCAAGTTTGAAGAGATTACTGATGCTGTCACTGTGCAGAGTGAGACGGATGAAGTTACCGGACTGAGTGCGGTGGTGGTGATTGATCCAAAGATGCGACCATCGGAAGGCAAAGATCTGCGTCCTATGGTGCGCCTGCTGAATGAAGACGGTGAACAGGTCAACCTGGCTGGCACAGATATACCTGCAAAATACTTCCTGCCGGGTGGCGCTATTGTAAATCTGAGTGATGGAGCTGCAGTAGGTGTGGGTGATGTGGTTGCGCGTATACCGCAGGAATCCTCAAAAACTCGCGATATTACCGGTGGTTTGCCGCGTGTGGCCGATCTGTTTGAAGCTCGTAAGCCGAAAGAAGCGGCTGTTTTGGCTCAGGCAACGGGTACGGTCAGTTTTGGTAAAGAGACCAAAGGTAAACAGCGTCTGGTGATTACCGAAGAAGATGGTACGGAAGTAGTAGAGCTGATTCCAAAATGGCGTCATGTGAATGTATTTGAAGGTGAAAAAGTACAAAAGGGCGAGGTTGTGGTTGAGGGTGAACTCAACGCACATGATATTTTGCGGCTTAAAGGTGTGGTTGAACTGGCTGATTATCTGGTTCGCGAAATTCAGGATGTGTATCGTCTGCAGGGTGTAAAAATCAACGATAAGCACATCGAGACCATTATCCGGCAAATGCTGCGCAAAGTAGAGGTTACCGTCCCGGGCGATAGTAATTTGTTACGCGGTGAACAGATTGAGCGTATGCGTATGATTCGTATCAACGAAGAACTGCTGGCTAATGGCAAGGAACCTTTGCAATATGTGTCTATGTTGCTGGGTATTACCAAAGCATCACTGGCAACCGAGTCTTTTATTTCTGCCGCCTCTTTCCAGGAGACAACCCGGGTGCTGACAGAAGCTGCAGTAAACGGTTCTCGTGATGAGCTCAGCGGTTTGAAAGAAAATGTAATTGTAGGTCGCCTTATTCCTGCCGGTACGGGCCTGGCATATCATCGGGACCGTAAATTGAAAAGGATTGAGGATGCCGAAGCCATAGCATTCACTGATGATGCCAAACGGGAAGCCGAAGAAGCTCTCAAAGAGGCACTGAACACCGATGAATCATAAGCATGAAATAATCACCCGGATGACCTTAATCAGGCCGGGTGATTAGCTGCTTCATAGGCAATATTCTTCAGTGGATGGTGGTTTTCTGCTGCCTTATTTAAGAATCCATGCGGGTGGAAAGCCCGTATGGATTTTTTATTGGTCACAGGCCGCTAGTCAAAACTATGCACTTTAGTGCAAGGCTTTAGCTGCTACACAATTATGGTAGTCTTGGAAGGATGA
>JAHXHF010000166.1 GCA_025656895.1 gamma proteobacterium symbiont of Bathyaustriella thionipta | reverse complement strand
GGAGTCAAAACAAAACGTCTAAAAGCAGGCTGGGATAATGACTATTTGCTGCGGGTAATCAATGGATGAATTTAAGTCCGATTGCCCTAGTTTCTCCACGCACAAACAAGCCATTGATTCCACAAGCGCCTGCCATCTGCAGTGGCCGCTGTGTTACTCTGCCCGCTCAATCCGGCAGGACAGCTTATGCCTCGTATTATTATTGATCCTGAATCATCATCACTCAAAGAGCGTTATGCGGTCATACGCACGCCCAGACGTTCACGCCAGCGCTTTGCGGAAGCCATTGTGCGTATTGTTGATAGCAAACAGCAGGCTCTGGATGAGGCCGATGCACAAAAAAAATGCCTGCCTGCTATTGTGTATGGCCCCTCGGTTTCATCCGAATGCCAGCGCATTTATTATCTGGTCTGCTGGCTGGATGAGTGACAGGCCGCAGGCCGATCCAGCTAAAATCCAACCTCATTCAAAATAGTCCCATTATGAAAAAATTCAAAAAACCCGCTAAATTTGACAATAATCTGCTGGTAATTGGCGCCGGTTCCGGCGGCCTGGTTTCAGCCTATATCGCGGCTGCGGTCCAATCCCGCGTGACCTTGATCGAGAAACACAAAATGGGCGGTGATTGCCTGAATAGCGGCTGTGTACCTTCAAAGGCACTGATTCATGCAGCACGATTTCTGGCCAGCACCCGCCGTGCGCAGGAACTGGGCTTTACCTCAGCCCACGCGGATTTTGATTTTGCCAACATCATGCAGCATGTACAAAAAGTGATACAACAGGTTGCTCCGCATGACTCGGTTGAACGTTACCGTTCATTGGGCGTGCATGTTGTTGAAGGGCAGGCACGGCTGATCTCGCCTTATCAGGTAGAGGTGAATGGTCAAATCATAAGCAGCCGTAACATTATTATTGCCACCGGCGCACAGCCTTTTGTACCGCCCATTCCCGGCCTGCAGGAAATGGATTATCTAACCTCGGATAATCTTTGGGATCTGAAAAAACTGCCTGCACGTCTGCTGGTGCTGGGTGGTGGTCCGATTGGCTGCGAACTGTCGCAATGCTTTGCCCGCTTTGGTTCTAAAGTCACTATTGTTGAAATAGCTCCACGTCTGATGATTCGTGAAGATGAGGATGTGGTCGAACAGCTGACTGCTCAGTTTATTCAGGAAGGTATTGATATAAAAAGTGACCACAAAGCCACTGCCTTCCGCCGTGAGGGCGATAAAAAAATCATGCTGGCGGAATATCAGGGTAAGGAAGTGACACTGGAATTCGATGAAGTACTGGTGGCGGTGGGCCGCACAGCCAACAGCAGTGGTTTCGGGCTGCAGGAACTGGGGGTTGAAATCAGCCTCCGGCGCAGCATTGAAGTGAACCCGTTTCTGCAAACCAATTACAAAAACATCTATGCGGTCGGTGACGTGGTCGGTCCCTATCAATTTACTCACACGGCCGCCCACCAGGCCTGGTACGCCGCCGTTAACGCTCTATTTGGACATTTCAAAAAATTCAGAGTGGACTATTCGGTGATTCCTTTTGCTACCTTCAGTGACCCTGAAATAGCTCGGGTGGGTTTGAATGAACAGGATGCAAAGCAACAGCAGATTGCCTATGAAGTGACCATTTATCACCTGGATGACCTGGATAGGGCCATTGCGGACAGCGCGGCACGCGGCTTTGTTAAAGTACTCAGCGTACCGGGTAAAGATAAAATCCTGGGTGCCACCATTGTGGGAGAACATGCAGCCGAGCTGATTGCAGAATTTGTCAGCGCCATGAAAAACAAAACTGGTCTGAATCAGATTTTATCCACCATACACATCTACCCGACCTGGAATGAAGCCAATAAATATGCAGCGGGTAACTGGAAAAAAGCCCATACCCGTCCCTTTGTTATGAACTTTCTGGAAAAATTTCATCGCTGGATGCGTTGAATCCAGGTTGAAGTCGGGTAGCCAGCACTGAGAAAAGACTCAGCCCGGGTTGTTCACCTGTGATCTGACAGAATCAGCTTCTCAAGCGGGGTTGGCTTGTGCAGGTGAAAGCCTTGCGCGTAGGTGATTCCCATAGTTTCCAGCACATCCAGTATGGGTTCATTTTCAACAAATTCGGCAATGGTTTTCAGCGGGATGGAGGCAGCAATGTCACTGAAGGCCTTGACGATGGCATGATCCATTTTGTCATTATGCAAATGACGTACAAAGGAACCGTCGATCTTCAGAT
Source organism: gamma proteobacterium symbiont of Bathyaustriella thionipta (assembly GCA_025656895.1). Classification (GTDB taxonomy): domain Bacteria; phylum Pseudomonadota; class Gammaproteobacteria; order Chromatiales; family Chromatiaceae; genus JAHXHF01. The sequence continues at coordinate 9,993 of JAHXHF010000166.1, read as the reverse complement.
AATCCACATCAAAATTTTTCAGGTATGAAAACGAAGCCATACCGGTACCAAAGTCATCCAGCGCAAAACTGAAACCGAAACGGCGTAACTCGTGTGACAAAGCGCGCGCGGCATCCACATTGGCAATAGCGGCTGTTTCGGTGAATTCAATACAGAATTTATCGCCTTTGAGCTTATGCCTGTCCAGTTCACTGACAATAAACTGCGGTGTATTTTCATCACTGATGGATGCGCCGCTAAGATTGACCGAGATCATATCCAGCTGCGCCAGCACTTGCGGGTGTTTTGCAAAAAATTCGAATGTATGTGAAATCACCCAGCGATCAACATGCACAGCCAGGCCGTAACGTTCGGCTACCGGTACAAACAAATCGGGAGGTACCGGACGATTTTCTGCATCCAGCATACGCAATAAAATTTCGATATGGCGCATTTCCCCCAGCGCCTTGAGCGCAAAAATACCCTGAAAATAGAGACTGAAGCGTTCCAGTTCCAATGCCTGGGTGACATCGGTATACAGCTTCAAGGTGTCGGTATGCTCAGCCAGCAGAGGGTCATCATTGGAATGCACCACATAACGCCCGCCCCCCTTGAGCTTCGCCAGTTGCAAGGCGGCATCGGCGGCCACAATCAGGCCAGCCGCATCACCCTGATGCTGTTTTTCACAGACCGCGACCCCTATACTCAGGCTGATCTGCCATGACTTGCCTTCCCACTTGAAACGGAACTCATTGGCGGCCTTGATCAGGGATTCGGCAATGGCGGTGGCACGCTGAGCCGATTCAGCGGTCAGCATAATCCCGAACTCATCGGTACCGATGCGCGCCACTTCATCGGACATATCTACATGCACATAAAACAGAGCACCCAACTGACTCAGTAATTCATCACCCGCAGCCCGCCCGGCACCATCATTGACCATGGCAAAATGATCCACATCGATACTCAATACAGCAATCATTTCACCACGACTGGTTTTGCTGGCCACTTTTTCAATGCGGGATATAAACTCTTCCCGATTGGGCAGGCCGGTAGCGTTATCAAAGCGTGTGGTAGAAGTCAGCTGCTGCTGCAAAACACTGGTTTCCGAGGTATCACGCACCTGCAAAAGGCAACCGGTAATCAGGCCGGTCATATCAAACAGTGGAGTGGCTGATACGCGCACATGTTTGCGCTTGCCATTATCCAGCACGATCGATAATCCGGTTCGATCCGCCAGTGCTTCCTGTACGGTCAAACAACGGTAGGCCGGATTGCTGATTTGTTTTTGATGCATATCGTCTATCAGCATCATGCAATCTTCTATCGGTTTACGCAGCAGGTCATGCGGAGAATGCTCCAGCAATTCCTTAACCGCCGGATTCATGTAGCGCACAACGCCGTTGGCATCAATCTGGAAAACCGCGTCACTGACCGAGTCCAATACCTGCAACAGACGGCTTTTTTCATTCTCGGCGGCAAAGTGTTCACCTTCCAGCACATCCAGTAGCCGATTGATCTGTGTAGCAAGCTCATACGACAGAGAATGCTCATCGGCAACAAGCCGTTCCCGTGTATCCGCATTGCTGGCAATCTGTACGATCGCATGACCCAATTCAGTCAGCGGATATAAAACCATCCGCTGCTGGCGAATATGTACGAGCAAAACAGCCAGGCCCAGTATAGCGGCAACCGGCAGTGACCACAGCAAAGCCGGCAACCAGGCAGATGTGGCCGTAGAAGGTGGCTGATAGATTACAAAAGCAATAACAGCCGCGGCCACCAGATACACCAGCAAGGCAGCAAGCAGCAATGTACTCAGCAGAAAACGCTTTTTTGTCGGCAAAATCCAATTACACCTTAAGAAGTCTGATGATTATGTGTGTATAAAAGTCCCGGCAATGCCGGACAATAGTCGCGTGAGTCTGCCACAAGCATCAGCCAGCCGCAAAGAAAAAGAGCCTGTAACGGCTCGAATTGCCCTGATTTTACCTGCTTTCCATTCAAAAGGGCTTTTCCGCCGTAGATTAGCATTAAATCCAACAGACTCCTGACCCTGAAAACTTGTATTTTTTGCCTACGGGCAGATGCAGAATCATACTTTAATTCTTATTCCTGAATCCGTACCCTCATAAGCCGACGGGCTTGTGGAGCTCATCTTTGGTTCAGGCTATACTTCCCAACCCGGTTGGCTCAAAAATGACAACTGCTTTAACTTGAACATGAATCTGCCCTGAAGATACCAATTCAGACTGAATACTAATGGACCCGCAACATGACCCATAAAACCGATGATCTGCGCATTCGTGAAATCAAGCAGGTAGCCGCACCTGAGCAAGTCCATCAGGAGTCGCCTTTATCCAAAGCAGCGGCTGATACTGTTTATCAGTCTCGCCAGCAAATTCATAATATCTTACACGGCCAGGATGACCGCCTGCTGGTCATCATAGGACCCTGCTCTGTTCATGATGCGGATGCCGCCATGGATTACGCCCACAAACTGATCGCTCTGCGTGATACTTTGGCCGGCGAGCTTTTGATTGTAATGCGGGTTTATTTTGAAAAACCGCGTACCACGGTGGGCTGGAAAGGTCTGATCAACGATCCCGACCTGAACGGCTCTTTCAATATCAACAAGGGCTTGCGACTGGCGCGCAAACTGCTCTTGCAAATTAATGAACTGGGCATGCCGGCAGGTACCGAATATCTGGATCTGATCAGCCCGCAGTATATCGCCGACCTGATCAGCTGGGGAGCGATCGGAGCGCGCACCACCGAAAGCCAGGGACACCGTGAGCTGGCTTCGGGGCTGTCCTGTCCGGTCGGCTTTAAAAATGGTACTGACGGAACCTTGCGCATCGCGGTAGATGCCATTCGCGCGGCCGCTCAGCCCCATCACTTTCTGTCTCTCACCAAGGCCGGCCATTCCGCTATTTTTTCCACCGCCGGAAATGAAGACTGTCATATCATTCTGCGTGGCGGAAAACGTCCCAACTATGATGCGGAAAGTATCAATATTGCGGCCAAAGAACTGTCTGAATGTGGCCAGACGGCACAAATGATGATTGACTTCAGTCACGCCAACAGCCACAAGCAATATCAGCGACAGGTGGATGTAGGGCATGATGTAGCCAGACAGATAGCACGCGGCGACACACGTATTATCGGTGCCATGATAGAAAGCCATTTACACGAAGGAAGGCAGGACTGGAAACAGGGGCAGGCGCTGAATTACGGCCAGAGTATTACCGATGCCTGCATCTCATGGCAACAAACCGAACCTTTACTGCAACGGCTGGCCGATGCCGTCAAGCAGCGCCGTGCAAACCACCCATGACTTGATCATGATCAGCTGCGCCTTCAGTAGTTCCCGCAGCTGGCTTGCTCAAGCTTTAGAGCCGGTCATGTCCCAGGCAAAAGTACAGTCCAGCTCGGCCAGCACCCGAATAACACCATTTTCACCACCCGCCAGCATCACAGCCAGCGGCGCCTGCTGTTGAAAACGTCTGTTTTTCTGTTGCATCCAGCGATTACGCATGTGCGGATTGGTCGGGTAGCTGGTACGTAAGGCGTCTGAAATACGCAACAAATAACTGATACGGCGCACAACCCGGGGCTCATCCGGAAATGGCGTCTGCTCACGAAAGCGCCCGAAGTTACGGGCTTTTACACTGGACGGCATGTCCAGAAGCTCAATCATTTCACTGACTTCCAGGCGCCAGCCATCCAGAAGTTCCAGCACGGCACGGGTCACCGCCAGTTGTTCATCCATTGTCATGTTTTGCATAAAAGCACCGCTGTATCACTCATTTAACTGTATGCGCACAGTCTAGCACCCACAGACGGGGCAAAACCCCACTTATTGATAGGGATTACAAAAAAGCCGCTGTAATTTTCACTACAGCGGCTCTTCACAGCGCTAATTAACGCAGGAACTTATGCGTTACGGTCGTCCATCATGTCTTCAATAATGGGGCCGAGGATAATCTCCATGGCAAAGCCCATTTTTCCACCGGGCACCACTATGGTGTTACGACGCGACATGAAAGAATGCTCAATCATGCTCAGCAGGCCCGGAAAATCGACATTGAACTTGGCCGGGTCACGGAAACGAATGACCACAAAACTTTCATCCGGAGTCGGTATATCACGGGTGATGAAAGGGTTGGAAGTATCCACCGTGGAGACACGCTGGAAATTGATATCCGTACGCGTAAATTGCGGTGTGATGTAATTAATATAGTCCGGCATACGACGCAGAATAGTATCAACGGTTGCTTCTGCCGAATAACCCCGCTCGGCATTATCACGATGAATTTTCTGAATCCATTCCAGGTTGACGATAGGCACTACACCCACACCCAAATCAACATGCTGGGCCACATCATCTTCATCGCTACAGGCCAGGCCGTGCAGGCCTTCATAAAACAACAGATCGGTACCGGACTCGATCTCTTCCCAGGGCGTGAATTCACCTGGACCTTTGTCAACGCTCAGACGCTTGTTATGTAAATCCGCCTCTTCCTGGCTATGCAGATAATAGCGTTTTTCTCCACCACCGGTTTCACCGTACTGTTTGAACAGAGCCGCCAGCTTATCAAAACGATTGGCTTTGGGACCGAAGTGACTGAGGTGCTTGTCCGCCATTTGATGGCGCATTTCTGCACGATCATAGCGGTGAAAGCTATCGCCTTCGACAATGGCCGGGGTTACACCATCACGCAGAAAAATATGTTCAAAAGCGCGTTTTACGGTAGTGGTGCCTGCGCCGGATGAGCCGGTAACGGCAACAACGGGATGTTTTTTTGACATGCTAAACTCCTGAAAAAGGTGTTTCGGGTATAAAATTTGATTCGGTCGGCAACGACCGGAAAGGAAGAGTCTAGCACATTCACAGTACAAAGCCGCAAACACGGTTGGCCTCAAGCAAAAGTGCGCTACTGTTCATCCGCCTGCTATTGATGTATATCATTTTTTTTGCAATTAACCTGAATCCAGGTTTTCCGTCTGGATGCAGGGTGTATGAAGCTGCTTTCATTGCCCAAGAGTCTGGCGGATTTAATGCGGTTCTACTGCGGAATCCAGGTTGAAATGCAAGTCGTAGATAAGATGACCGCGTTTCTGTCCGCGTTTTTCAAAACGTGTCAGCGGACGATCATCAGGGCGTACTGAAAACGGGCCCTCCCCCGGCTGCTGACAAAAATCCGCATGACCCTGCATAACCTGCAGCATGTGCTCGGCATAGGGTTGCCAATCGGTCGCCATATGCAGAAAGCCACCCGCCTGCAAACGCGCCCGCACAAGCTGCACAAAAGAATCCTGCACAATACGGCGCTTATGATGACGTTTTTTCGGCCAGGGATCCGGGAAAAGCAGATAAATACCGGCCAGACTGTTGAGTGCTATCTGTTGCCGCAGCACTTCAATGGCATCATGCCGTAACACACGCAAATTGCTCAACTGCTGTTCGGCAGCCGCCTGCAATACCTGCCCCACACCGGAAGCGTACACCTCAATACCTACAAAATTATGCTGTGGACGGCTGCGCGCGCAGTGCAGCAGATAATCACCATTGCCAAAGCCGATTTCCAGATAAACCGGATGTTCGTTAGCAAACACCCGGGTAAAATCCAGCACAGCCGGCTGCCCGCCATCAATACCAAAATGCGGCCAATAATTTTGCAGCGCCTGCCGCTGGCCGCCAGTGAGACGACCATCACGCCGCACAAAACTGCGAATGGTGCGTTTTTGCAGCGGCATTAGCAGCCTTGTTGCTTATTCAAAAAACAAACCATCCAGAGGTGACGAGGCGGAAGCAAAGCGACGCGCAGGCATACGCCCCGCCAGATAGGCTTCACGTCCGGCCTGTATCGCTTTATTCATGGCCGAAGCCATCAGTAGCGGATTTTTAGCCGCCGCTATGGCGGTATTCATAAGCACACCGTCACAACCCAGCTCCATGGCAATCGCGGCATCCGAGGCGGTTCCCACGCCGGCATCCACCAGCACAGGTACGGAAGCATTTTCCACAATAGTGCGAATGTTCAGTTTATTGCGAATTCCCAGTCCCGAACCAATGGGCGCCGCCAACGGCATTATGGCTACACAGCCCAGATCCTGCAGACGTTGGGCAATAATCGGGTCATCATTGGTGTAAACCATGACCTCGAAACCATCGTTAACCAGAACCTCAGCAGCTTTCAGGGTTTCGACAATATCGGGAAACAGGGTTTTTTCATCACCCAGCACTTCCAGCTTGACCAGATTGTGCCCATCCAGCAGTTCACGTGCCAGACGACAGGTACGCACCGCTGTATCCGCGTCGTAGCAACCGGCGGTATTCGGTAACAGCGTGTATTGCTCGGGTGGAATCACTTGCAGCAGATTGGGCTCATCCGCGTTCTGGCCGATATTGCTACGGCGTACCGCGAAGGTCACAATTTCAGCGCCACTGGCTTGTATGGCTTGCTGTGTTTCCTGCATATCCCTGTATTTGCCGGTGCCCACCAGCAGGCGGGATTTAAATTCTTTATTCGCGACAAAAAAAGTATCGGTTTGTTGTTCAGACATAATATTTGAAATCCGTAAATGGTTGAATGAAGCACTTAGCCGCCACCGATGGCCTGCACGATTTCAACGCGGTCACCGGCCTGCAGCCGGGTCACAGCAAAACGACTGCGCGGAGCCAACTGTTCATTGATCTCGATGGCAATGCGTTGATCGGTGAGCGATAAATGCTCGACGAGCTCACTGAGCTTCAGCTTATCCGCTACTTCGGTTTGCTTTCCATTGATTATTAGTTGCATGATTAACCTGTGATTCTGAAATATTTAACCGCATCCATGCAGGATAACGGCATGATGACTAAAGATCTGGCACACAGCCTACTGGAAACGTTCTAATATAACAGTAAAAGGGGCCAACCAGTAAGCGTTTCATCGGGTGGCATTCCGTCTGCATGGCGGTGATAACATGAAATAAACGGGGCTGAGCACTTAAAAGCGGTATTCAACCCCGGAAATAAAAAAAAGGGGAAAGTAATCTCATGACAAAATGGAATGAGGATCTGATTCCGATCAGCCATGCCGGCACGCTGGATGGATTGTTTCGTGAACGGGTACAGCGCTCACCCGAGCGTGTCGCTTATCGGCATTATGATCGCAACAGCAGTGAATGGAAGGATCACAGCTGGCAGCAAATGGCGCATCAGACCAGCCTGTGGCAACAATCACTGCAAAGCGAACATCTGCATCGCGGTGACCGGGTAGCGGTGCAATTGCGTAACTGCCCGGAATGGGTGTGTTTTGACCAGGCCGCCCTGGGGCTGGGGCTGGTCAACGTGCCCCTGTACACCGATGACCGGCCGGATAATGTGGCCTACATACTGCATGATTCAGATGCCCGCCTGTTACTGGTGCAGGACGCCGGTCGCTGGAAAAAAATTGCTGCCAGCCTGCCGCAGGACAGCCCTTTGAAAGGGGTCATTGTGGTTGACCCGGGCAAGGATGGCGAGGCACTGCTGAAAGCAGATTCACGCGTCAGACTATTATCCGACTGGCTGGCCAGTGAGCCGAAACCTCTGCATAAACGCAAATCCGATCCGCATGCACTGGCCTCTATTGTTTATACCTCCGGCACAACCGGACGCTCCAAAGGCGTCATGCTCAGTCACTATAATATGCTGTCCGTGGCCCATGCCGGCATCACCATGATTGATGTCTTTCAACAGGATACCTTTCTATCCTTTTTGCCCTTGTCACACACCCTGGAACGCACCGTGGGTTACTACCTGCCCATTATTACCGGTTCCACGGTTGCTTTTTCCCGCTCTGTCGCGCAGCTGGCCAATGATTTGCAAATCATCCACCCCAGCGTGATGGTGGCCGTGCCGCGTATCTTTGAACGTGTATACGGTCGTCTGCAGGATCAGCTGAAAAAGAAGGGCAAGCTGTCCGCCAGCCTGTTTCAAATGGCCATTAAAATTGGCTGGCTACGATTTCAGGTCGATCAGGGACGGGCAAGCTGGCAGCCTGCCTTGCTGTTGTGGCCCTTGTTGCGAAAACTGGTTGCCAGCAAAATCAGTGAAAAACTGGGTGGCAAGCTGCGCCTGGCCATCAGTGGCGGTGCGGCCTTGTCACCGGAAATTGCGCGCGTCTTTCTGGGGCTGGGCATTCCGTTGTTGCAAGGCTATGGACTGACCGAAACCAGCCCCATCATCAGCGTCAATCTGATGCACGACAACGAGCCCAGCAGCGTTGGTGTGCCGCTGCGCGGTATTCAGGCACGTATCGGTGAAAATGATGAACTACTGGTAAAAACCCCCGGCATGATGCTGGGTTACTGGAACAATCATGCCGCCACCCGACAGATGATTGATGACGAAGGCTGGCTGCATACCGGTGATCAGGCTCGCATTGAAAATGAACACATCTACATCACCGGCAGACTGAAAGACATTCTGGTGTTATCCAATGGTGAAAAGGTACCACCTTCCGACATGGAACTGGCCATTGCGCTCGACCCGCTCATTGAACAGGTCATGATTGTAGGTGAAGGACAACCTTTTATGAGCGCACTGGTGGTATTAAATGCGGATCTGTGGCCGGGTTTTGCGCAGGATCTGGGGCTGGACCCGATGGCGGCGGAAAGCCTGCAGAATGACAAAATGAAAAGCCGCCTGCTGCGCCGCATCAGTGCTCAACTGAAAGATTTCCCCGGTTATGCAAAAGTACGCCGGGTGAGTGTTTTTCTGCAACCCTGGACGGTGGAAAACGGCACATTGACGCCCACCATGAAAGTAAAGCGGCCACAGGTTATACGCAAACATCAAAAAGATATCGATGCCATGTATCGCTGAGGCATACTCCAATAGAGCAGGTATAACATGGAAATCCAGAGCATAAGATATGAAGCATCCGGCTGGCAGCAGGCCCTGCCGACCGATATGGATTCACCCCACACACTGGTGATTGTATTCGGTGCGGCGCGTGCCCCCTGGCTAGAACCGGTGGTAGATGAATTACGCGCAGCTTTTCCAGACTCACACCTGATGGGCTGTTCAACCGCCGGAGAAATTGAAAATCAGCGCCTCTACGATAACAGCATGATCGTCAGTGTTGCGCGTTTCCACAAAACCCGGATACAAAGCGCAACCGCACCGGTAGACAGCATCGCCAGTTCTTTCGCGGCCGGTATGCAACTGGCTCAGCAACTGCTGGACGACGACCTGAAAGCCATATTCCTGTTGTCTGACGGCTTGCACATTAACGGCAGCGGACTGAACAGCGCCCTGCCATCCGAAGTGATCGTTACCGGCGGACTGGCTGCGGATGAAGACCGTTTTGAGTCCACCTGGGTATTGGATAGCCAGGGCTTAAGCCATAGCATGGTGACCGCTGTAGGACTGTACGGCGATGACCTGCTGATAGGCTACGGCTCCCGGGGCGGCTGGGACAGATTTGGAATAGAGCGTTGTATAACCCGCTCACAGGGCAATATTCTGTATGAACTGGATCACCGCCCTGCCCTGGATCTGTACAAGGAATATCTGGGTGAACGTGCCGCCGGACTACCCGGAACCGGCTTACTGTTCCCCCTGGCTATCCGAGATGACGATGCCAGCAAACAGGTGGTACGCACCATTCTGGCCGTTGATGAAAAGCACAACTCCATTACCTTTGCCGGCGACATGCCACAAGGAGCACTGGCGCAGTTAATGAGTGCCAACTTTGACCGCCTGATTGATGGTGCATCGCAAGCGGCACAAAATATTTCCTCCCATGTGAATGACTGGCCGGCACCCATCCTGGCACTGGCGGTCAGTTGCGTCGGCCGGCGCATGATATTGGGAGAACGCGCCGAGGAAGAAGTGGAAGCCGTATTGGACGCGCTACCCGCAGGCACCTCGCTCAGCGGCTTTTATTCCTACCTGATTACCCCCATGGCTCAGCCATGCTCAACAACCGCTGAGGCATTGGAGGTGTACGTAGTGCAACATAAGCAAGCCTTGGGATC
>JAHXHF010000171.1 GCA_025656895.1 gamma proteobacterium symbiont of Bathyaustriella thionipta | reverse complement strand
CACGGGAAAAAGATTTTGTTTCACTGCTTTTGCGTATGGTGGCTTGATGGCTGACTGTCAGGTTGATTTGGATTTCAGTGAAACTTCAGTTCAGTTATATATAGAGCAATATTCCTTGCCGTTCTCGGCATTGATCAGAAAGGTGCAGCGGAAAGGTAAACGACAACAGGCGCCGCAGTTATTGCATTCGCCTGTTCTGTTTTTATCAACAGGCAATAAAGAAGTGAATGTTCTTTTAATTTTATGGTGCATCAAATTGTGGCTTAAGTGTGATCTGCTGGTCTCTGACAATAGTAACCTGAATAGCTGCGAAAACATTATAAATACCCGCCATTGCCATGAGACTGCCGGATACAACGTTAAGCTACTATGCAACAATGGCTGCTGAATCCATTAGAACGCGTCAGGGGCACGTACGCTGTATTGTGCATATCTTAAGCGGGAAAACAAGTGCGCGGCGCCTGTAGTATCAAGGGTTTAAGGAGTGGCGTACGCTGTGTTTCCCTTTGCGGGCTGTTTGCCACCAGTTGGCATGTACGCCATCGGCTTGTTGCGCGTCGTGTGGCCGGTAGTGGTTGTTACCGGAGTCTATTTCCAGAAAGCCCCAGCCCTTGTTTTTACCGCTGTGCATAAACAGACTCCAGGCCTGTCGTTGTTGCGGCAGTATGATGCGGTGAAAATTGTGACCACGAATAAAATTGTATTGTCCGGGTTTGCGCTGGCGCAGCACGCCCTGGCCATCAATAAGGCGCAATTCTTCATAACCACCGGATAAAATCAGCCCGAAAGCACGTTGCCAGGGGTGGTCGTGCAGGCCGCGATCCGGGTCGCTGGCCAGAAAACGGTGCAGATAAATGCCACCACCACCGGGCAGGCGCATGATGTGATAGCGTTCCAGATAGGGCTCGCCATGATCGCCGTTGATGATTCTGCAGCGCAGATTGCCGCTGAGCCAATATAAAAACCGTTGCCAGGTGTTAATTTTTGCCATGTTTCTGTGCCATCTGTTTTATTCACCGGTATCATAGCGCATCCGGTGGCTCATTCCGTGAGTCCGTCATGTAATGGAAGGTCAATGGCATTTTCTCAAGGTAATCTGGTGCTTTACAAATCCCGCCCGGCAGTTGTGCTGAAGGTGGATGACAAGATAGAAATCGGCTTTGACAAAGGCAAGAACAAACGTGTGCGCAACAAAGATATTGAACGGCTGCATCCCGGCCCTGTATCTGATTTAAGCCGCTTACAGCCGCAACCGGCTGATCCGCAGGAAGCCTGGGAATTACTTCAGGGCGACAGCGCCACCCTGACGGATCTGGCTGAGCTGGTTTATGGCGAATACAGCCCGCAAACCGCCTGGTCTGCCTGGCAGTTGCTGAATGATGATTTGTATTTCAGTGGTTCAGTCGATGACATACGGGCACGTGATGAAGCGCAGCTGCAGGCGATACAGCAGCAACGGGCCGAAAAAGCCCGGGCGGAAGCTGACTGGCAGTCTTTTTTACAGCGTGTACAACAAAAGTCATTGCAGGATGAAGACCGCAAAAAACTGGCTGAAGTGGAACGTCTGGCACTGGGGCAGCAACAGAAAAGCCGTATTCTGAATGAGCTGAACGTGACACAAAGTATACGCTCGGCACACGCTTTTCTGGTGAATTGTGGCTATTGGCATGAGCATCATAATCCCTGGCCGGGGCGTTTTGACGCGGACATGAGCCAGCCGACCGCCAGCATGGCGCCATTGCCGGATGAAGAACGGCGTGATTTGACGCATCAGCAGGCTTTTGCCATTGATGACGAAGGCAATCAGGACCCGGACGATGCCATCAGCCTGGATGAGGGGCGTATCTGGGTACATATTGCGGATGTGGCGGCTTTGGTTTCTGCTGACAGTGAAATGGATCTGCAGGCACGAGAGCGTGGTGCCAATCTGTATCTTCCGGAAACCACCATTCACATGTTGCCGGTCGCTATTACACCCTTGCTGGGCATGGGGCTGGCAGAAGAATCACCGGCACTGTCGATAGGCTTTGCCTTGTCAGACAGCGGTGAAGTTATCGATCCTGAAGTTTGTATCAGCCGGGTAAAAGTGACCCGCATGACCTATGCGCAGGCGGACATGGCTTTACTGGAAGAGCCTTTCAAAGCCATGAATGAGCTGGCCATGAAATATCGTCAAAAGCGCACGGCAGCCGGTAGTGCGCGTATTGACCTTCCTGAAGTCAGTGTACGTGTGGATGAGCAGGGGCAGGTCAATATCCGGCCTTTTCAGGCTTTGCAAAGCCGTGCTCTGGTAACCGATTTTATGCTTATGGCGGGTGAGGCGGTGGTGGCGCTGGCTGAACAGGCCGGGCTGGCGATTCCTTACGCGGGACAGGCGGCCCCGGATCAGCCGGGCGAGCCCGAGTCGTTGTCCGAAATGTTTGCCTACCGGCGGCAATTCAAGCCAACGCAGGTCAGTACGCTGGCGCAACCGCATGCCGGTCTGGGGCTGGCCGCCTATACCCGTGCTACCAGTCCTTTGCGGCGTTACAGTGATTTGCTGGTGCATCAACAATTGCGCGCCTGGCTGACGGGGCAGGAACCGCTGTCGGAAGAACAGGTATCGGCGCGCATCGCTTTGGCTGAAGAACGGGGCATGACCTTGCGGCGTACCGAGCGCCAGTCCAATATGCACTGGAAAAGAGTATTCCTGGCGCAGCACCCGGATTGGCAGGGCGAAGCTGTTCTGGTAGAAAAAGGCGAACACAAAAGCACACTGCTGATTCCCGAACTGGCCATGGATACCAAATTGCGCCTGAAATCAGCGCCGCAGCTGGATGAGAAACTGAGTCTGCAACTGCGCTCGGTTGACCTGGCGGAAGGGGATGTGTTTTTCAGGGTGAACGGATAATAACTTTGATATACTTTTTTAAAGGCCCGCGAGCCGGCCAATACTTTCACACAGATCAATCGGGGATAAGCGCATGTCAGATAATGGTGCATTGTTGAATCAGTCCGAACTATTCGGGCCGGCCAAAGATTTTTCAGATTATTGTGAGGCAGAATTTGAACGCCGCCGTAATTCGGATGAATCCTTTGATGAGGCTTCCTACCGGGAAGCCATGGATATCGTACTGCGCAAGTTGCAGGCACTGGTAAGCGAGGCCTACTGATGATTATTTCTCAACTTTCCGCTGAAAATGTTCTTAAATACCGCAGCCTTGAACTGACCGATTTACCAGCTGACGGGGTTATTGCCATCAGCGGGCAGAATGAATCGGGCAAAAGCAGTATTGGCGAAACGGTGTGTTTTGCCCTGTTTGGTCGTACCTTTTCCATTGACGAAGACGATGTGCACAAGGTCATTCGCTGGGGTGAAAGCCGTTGCAGCGTGCATCTGAAATTTATCTCGGGCGACAGTGAATACGAGATTTCCCGCTTTCTGGATAATGAAGGCAACAGCGGCGTACGTTTGTCGCGAGCTGGTGAAGACAAGCCACTGGCAAAAGGCGATATCGCAGTCAGCGAGATTCTTTACGATATTCTGGGTTATCAGTTCGAAGAATTTGTTGAATCTTTTTATCTGGCGCAGCGCGAAATTACCACACCGCATCCGCACAGCCACGCGGTCAAAACCATGGCCGGTATTTCATCACTGGAATGGGTCGCTGAAGAACTGCAGGATGATGTGGCCGCTGAACAGGACAGAGTCGCCATCATTCAGCAGGAAATTGATTCGGTCAGTGCCGATATAGACGCACTGGAACTGCAGGAAGGCCATCTGGACGGCCTGCGTGAGCAATTCCAGGCGGTGTGCGGGGCTGAAGAAGCATTGCATAAACGTCATAACCAGCTGGAAACCGGCCTGCGCGATTATCAGACGGCACTGCCCAGACTGAAATCGGCTCGCTCGCGCAAACGTTTCAGCGGCTTTCTGGCCTTTCTGACACTGATTTTTTCCGCGCTCTGTGGTGCCGGCTGGTACATTCTGGTCAGAATGGCCGGCAGTCAGCAGGCCGATCAATTACAGGGCCTGATTAACCAGTACGCGCACTGGTGGCAGGATGACTATATAGCACGTCTGCCAATTGTGGCGGGTGTGGCCGGTGTTGTGTTTGTGGTCTTGTGGCTGTCTTCGCGCATTATTGCAGCCGCTATGCAGAATGTTCGAATTGCCGGTGAAGAACTGGCCGATCGTCTGCAGCAGGTGCAGGCAGCCGTACCCGCAGCAGCACAGGCGGAAGCCTCTTCACCCGGGGATGCAAGCGCATCTGAAGAGCCGGCGGAAGATGACAGCACGGATAGTGATGCGGATAGTAAAGAGGAAGATAGCGCGTCCGAAACGGATGAAAAAACAATCTCTGCAGCCGCTACTGTGGCAGACGAAGCGGCGCCAGTGTTTGCAGAGGCCGCAGAAACGGCGCTTACGCCTACATCCAGCATAGCCGATGCGGAAATCAGGCAGGTGCGTGACTGCCGTATGTGCTCGGAAGATGCCAGCATACTGGTGAGTGAAGCACTGCATGTTTTGCGTGAAGAACTGCACAGCGCACAGGAACAGCATGTACGTTTGCAACAAGCCATCAGTAACGAAGAACAACGGGTCGCGCAAGCCGATTCCATGCGTGCCGTCATCGCCGGTTTTGTTGAAAAAATGTCCCAGCATGAGCGCAAGATTGATCTCAACCAGTTGGCAGAAGAGTTACTGACAGGCGCATCCCGCCATATGTCGCAACGTTTTAATCGTGATCTGCGTGATCTGGTCAGCCGTACTCTGCCGCTGTTTACTGAAAACCGTTATGAGCATTTACAGATCGATGAAGGCCTGAACGTGCGCGTGTTCTCCAATGAAAAGCGCGATTTTATGGATCTGGACGAAATCTCCAGCGGCACCCAGCGACAGATTATGCTGGCGGTACGCCTGGCTTTGTCGCAGGAACTGGTGAATATCGCGGTGCAGGGACAGCAGTTTGTTTTTCTGGATGAACCTTTTGCTTTCTTTGATCAGGAACGTACCCGCAACTCCATGTCGGTATTGCCTGAATTGAGTGACGAGATCAAGCAGGTCTGGGTTATCGCGCAGGAATTTCCTGAAGGCAGCCAGTTTGACCAATTAATCGAATGCTCTCGCGATTACGAGTGCCTGCCCCCCGCCAACGCTTGAGCGAGAAAATAACCCGCAGGCCTGTGACGAATGTTACCGGCCTGCGGATCGGCCTTGCCGGCTACCCGGCTGGCTTCTGACGTACCATGCTAACGAACGAATCGGCTCTCCCCGCGCTGGCCGCCTGGCCTGAATTAAAAATCGCTCTGCAAAAAAATCGGCCGATTATTTTCAGCGCGCCACCGGGCACGGGTAAATCCACGGCCATTCCTCTGCAGATCATGTCCAGCGCACTGTTTGCCGGACAGCGTATTCTGCTGGTGCAGCCACGCCGGTTGGCGGCTGTCGCAATTGCCAACCGGCTGGCTGCTTTATGTCATGAAAAAACCGGCCAACGGGTCGGCTTTCAGGTTCGCCATGAGCGTAAAATCAGCAAAAATACGCGGCTGGAAGTGGTCACAGACGGCATTTTACTCAGCCGTTTGCAGGCAGACCCGGCACTGGAAGGCTACGCACTGGTCATTCTGGATGAGTTTCATGAACGTAGTTTAAATCTGGATGTAAGTCTGGCTCTGTTGCGTGATGTGCAGCAACATCTGCGTGAAGATTTAAGACTGATGTTGATGTCTGCCACGCTACCCGCCGGGAAATGGGTAGAACGACTGGCGGCGCATCCTGTTCATCTGGATGCAAAAAGCTGGCCGGTCGAACTGGTTTACAGCGCTGCCGAAGAACGTCTCGGACTGGAGCAGAACCTGCTCAGACTGATACGCCGGGCACTGCAGGATACCGCAGGGGATGTGCTGGTATTTCTACCCGGGCAGGCACAAATCAAACGCTTGCAGGCACTGGCGGCTGAACTGCCGCTAACGGTGTTACCACTGTACGGTGATCTTTCGCTGCAACAGCAGGCACAGGTTTTGCGGCCTGCCGCAAAGGCAGAACGACGGCTCATTCTGGCCACCAATATTGCAGAAACTTCATTGACCATTGAGGGAGTGACCGCTGTGGTGGACAGTGGTCTGGAGCGGCAGGCGCATTTTGATTTGAACAACGGTCTCGATCGTTTGCTGACAGGCCGTATCTCGCAGGCCTCGGCAACGCAAAGAGCCGGTCGGGCGGGGCGCGTGGCGGCGGGTAGCTGTTATCGTTTGTGGTCGGCAGCGGCACAACAACGTTTGCAGGAACAAACTCCCGCGCAGATTTTTCGTCAGGACTTATCCGATCTGGTATTGCAACTGGCACGCTGGGGCAGTTCGCGGGAATCTTTGCAATGGATAGACGCACCGCCCGCAGCTGCCTTCCAGCAGGCCCAGCAGAGCCTCATGACACTGGGCTTGCTGGACCGTCAGCAACAGATAACCGAACTGGGGCAGCAAGCCATACGTTTGCCGCTGGCTCCGCGTCTGGCGGCCATGTTATTACAGGCACAACAGCAAAATATGGCAGCGCTGGCCTGTGATCTGGCCGCCATTCTGTCGGAACGGGATTTTATGCCGCGTCACAGCGGCAGTGATATTGAACAACGGCTGCGCCTGCTGCGCGACTGGCGTGGCAAGAGTCCGCTACCCCGATCTATCGACCAGCGGCGAGTGGGACGCATTGACCGTATTGCGCGACAACTGGCGGCTTTAATAAAGGTGCGCACCGAATCCGGCTCTTATGATGAGCGCCTGATTGCTTTTCTGCTGATGCTGGCCTGGCCGGACAGAGTGGCGCAAAGACGCGAAGCGGCTTCCCTGACGTACCGGCTGGCCAGCGGGCGCGCGGTGCATCTGCACGAACAGGACAACATGCGCCGGCATGAATGGTTATTGGCCGCCAGCCTGGATGCCGGCGAAGCCGCGCATGGAAAAATCTATTTGTGCGCAGCGCTGGATGTGGACTGGTTAAGCCGCCATGAGCCCTCTTATCTGCATAACAAACGCGTGCAATACTGGCATGCAGCCAGTCAGGCGGTGCGCGCGGAGCAACTTTGCCAGCTACAGGGTTTAACGCTGCGCCGCCAGAGTATTGCGGTTTATGATTTGGAGCAGGCGCAACAGTTGTTATTGCAAGCCATTCAGGATAAAGGTCTGGCCCTGCTACCCTGGACGCCGGACGCGCAAGGCCTGCTGGCACGTATGCGCAGCCTGGCCCTGTGGCAGCCCGAGGCAGGCTGGCCGGATATGAGTGAAAGGGCGCTGATGAACAGCCTTGAAAAATGGCTGTCTCCCTGGCTGGCGGATAAAACGGCCATCAGTCAGCTGGCAAAACTGGATATGAGCGCGCTGTTACGCAGCCGTATGGACTGGTCGCAGCAGCCGTTACTGGATCAGTTGGCACCGGATAAAATAACCTTGCCGAATGGTCGCAAGGCTCGCCTGAACTATCAGGACGGGCAGCCGCCGATCCTGCAGGCGCGCGTGCAGGAACTGTTCGGCTGGCTGCAAACCCCTTGTGTATGTCAGGGAAAAATTCCGCTGCAAGTGCATTTGCTGTCACCGGCACGCCGCCCGGTCCAAATTACTTCCGACTTGCAGGGCTTCTGGCAAACCGGCTATGCCCAGGTCGTAAAAGAACTGAAAGGTCGCTATCCCAAACACTATTGGCCGGATGATCCTTTCACCGCTCAGGCCATCAGCGGCGTCAGGCCGAAGACATGAAAACGCCACCCTTGTTATTTCAGCAAATCAGGCTGTCCGGCCAATTGTCTGCGGAACAGATTTATGCGCGTTTTGCGCAGGAACCCTGGTCGATGTGGCTGGACAGTGCTTATCCCGCCAGCCGGCAGGGACGCTATGACATTATTTGCGCGCGGCCCGTATGCCGCATGGTCACCCGGGGGCAGAGCACCTGGATTGATGACGGCGATAGCATCATGGAAAGCTGTGATGACCCTTTTGATATTTTACGCAAGCAATGGCTCGGACTGGAAAAAAAAGCTGAATGTGAGCTGCCGTTTTTTGGCGGCTTGATGGGCTATTTTGGCTATGATCTGGCACGCAGGCTGGAAAGTCTGCCGGAATTAGCCGATGCCGGTAACGCCCCTGCCGACATGATGATGGGGCTGTATCACTGGGCTGTTGTGCTGGATCATCAATCAGGCTGCACATGGCTGGCCGGATTCTTTCAAAATAAAACCCGGGCTGAAGCATTGGCTGCCTTTATTAACACAGCCCCGGCCTTGCCGCCTGTCGATAAAGTGATTGAAAGCTCTAGCCCGCAATCCAATATGTCCAAAGCCTTTTACAAACATTGTTTTGACCAGGTGCAGGCTTATATTCATGCGGGTGATTGTTATCAGGTAAATCTTGCGCAGGCTTTCAGTGGCAATACCGGAGCGGATTTTTTTCATTTATACCGTCAGCTCAGGCACCAGAATCCGGCACCTTTTTCTGCCTGTTTGAATCTGCCGGATTTGCAGATTCTGAGCGCGTCACCGGAACGTTTTATCCAACTGCAGGCAGGTCAGGTGCTGACCTCTCCCATCAAAGGTACCCGCGTTCGCCATGCCGATACAGAGGCCGACCGGCTGGCGAAAAAGGCACTGCAGGGCAGCGCAAAGGACAAAGCCGAAAACCTCATGATTGTGGATTTATTGCGCAACGATCTGGGCAAAACCTGCCGGCCGGGTTCCATCCGGGTTGAGCAATTATTCCAGCTACAGAGTTTTGCAGATGTGCATCATCTGGTCAGTAATATTCGAGCTGAACTTGCGGAAGGTTGTGATGCCCTGCACTTACTGCGCGGCTGCTTTCCGGGAGGCTCTATTACCGGCGCACCGAAAATAAGAGCCATGCAGATTATCGAAGAGCTGGAACCGCAGCGGCGCGGTGTTTATTGCGGCTCTATTGCCTACATGAATGCGAATGGTGATATGGATAGCAATATCACCATTCGCACACTGACACTGCAAAAAGGCCAATACAACTTCAAGGCTGGCGGCGGTCTGGTAGCGGATTCGGATGCCGATCAGGAATACCAGGAGACCCTGGATAAAGTAGCCGGCTTTTTCAGCCTGTTTGCAGCGGGCGGGTATCACCAGGAATAATCCCGGGTGCCCGCCCGGCGGTTTTCAGAGTCGCTGCTGCAGACATTCAGTCTAATAGAGTACAATAGCCGCCAGGTAACTGGTGACGATACTGAGACTGATGATCAACGGCCAGCCATTGCGACTGCTCGGCAGGGGCTTGGAAAATTCAATAACGGTGTTGGTGGCATGATCACGCATAAAAGGGACAGGTGCGTAAGACATAATTCAGCTTCTCCGGTTTTATTATGATCTGAATGCGAACAGGCATTACAGATGCAGATGATTAATGTTTTCTTTTTGTTCTTGTTTTAAAGGATAGCACAGGCAAGAACAAAAAGAGAACTATTTTTTCAGGTGGGCTTATGCGACATGCACTGGCTGTGCAGGATATACAGAGTTCTATAGATCAGGCCGTTGAGGCGATCTGTAAAAAAGGTTGTAAAAAGGTCTGGTTCGATATTGAAGCCCTGCAACGCGGTGAAGCTTTGCCGGAAACCGCAAATTTGAGCGACCAGGAGTTGCGTCAGGTAGTTATACAGTTGCAGGAAGTCATGTCCACCTACAGCTATCGTTGCAGCCCGGAGTAACCTGTATGCTCAAATGGCTTGATAGAATTCCCCTGTCGATGCTGGCCATAGTCGCCATTTTTATGGCTCTGGCTCCCTTCAGGCCGGAACCGCATCTGTGGCAAAAGCTGACCATGCTGTTTGCCGGCAGCCTGTCAAAGCCCATCGATATTTTTGATTTATTGATACATGGCGTACCCCTGCTATTATTAGTGATACGTCTGCTGCGTATGGGCATGATCAAAGGGGAGGTGCCGCCATCAAACGACTGAAAAAGAACAAGGATTTGCGTGAACATGTTTACAGCGAAAAATCGCGCTTGCACGGAACCGGGCTTTTCGCCGCCCGAAAAATAAAAAAAGGTGAATATATCGGCAGCTATGATGGCCCGATAGCGCGCAAGAACGGCATGTATGTACTGTGGGTGTATGAGGATGAAAATGCCGAGCCTTATGGCATCAGTGGCAGGAATTTGTTGCGTTATCTGAACCACAGTAAAAAACCCAATGCAGAATTTGATGGTGCTGATCTGTATGCACTAAAATCAATTAAAACGGATGCGGAAATTACTTTCGATTATGTGGAATCTGACTTTTAAGCGCGCTTGTTGTAATAGTCTGTTCGTTACCCTGTGCCTGCCGGTGCTGTTGTTTTCGACTTCGCTTGAAGCCGCTCGCCTGTACAGCTGGATTGATGGAGAAGGCGTGCAGCATCTGTCCTCCACCCCTCCCAAGCATAAAGTTCATGACCTTAAAATGCACCGGGTGAAAGGCGCCGGGTCATCAACAGCCCCGGTCGCGTCAAAAACAAAACAAACAACAGCCAAAGTTGCTGTAACAGCCCCGCGGACGGCCGCTGTAAAACCAGCGCATAAAGCCAGGGCGCACAAACGCCACTCTTTGCGTGGTGACCCGGATATAGAAGCCTATATGCAGGCCTTGCGAAAAAAGCAGTCCGCCGAACTTTTCCGCCTGATCGATTCGGGAGCCAGACCCGATCATGAAGTATTAAGCTACGCGGTTGCCAGCGGCCAAAGCGAAATTGTGGCTGCCCTGCTGGATTTGCGTAACGCGGATGGCAGTCTCTTTTTCAGCAAGGGTGTCAATTATCGCAACAGTTTTGAAAGCCTGCTGACCACAGCCATTCGCCGTGGACATGAAAAGCTGGTAACACTTTTGCTGCAAAAAGGCGCACGACCGTCCAATGGCACGGATGATCGCCACAGTGATCTGGAATATGCCATCAGTCGCAAGCACAGCCGGATGGTCAGTCAGTTGATTGCTGCCGGAGCCGATGTGCAGGCCAATCACTCGCGCGCCATACAGTTGGCACAGAAACAAAACAACAACAAAATTTCCTTACTATTGCTGGCCGCCAGTGCCGAACAAAATGTAGTAAAAGCAGAAACAGACGATGCAGATTTGCAAACAGAATTAATAGCCGACTCAATGAAGCAGGGCGTAAAGATTGCTGACTTGAGTCAACAACCGACCGAGCTTGAAACAGATAGTCTTTTTGCGCCACTCTACGGTGAAATTGAAGTGCTGAAATAAAGCACAGCAATGATTCCCGCACAGATTTGAATATTAGCAAGGTATCCCAACTATCATGAAACAGAGCAAAATTATCCTTTTGATTGTGCTGTTATCGGTGATGACAGCAAGCTATGCAATGAGTAATTACAGCGCCTTGCAGGAAGGCGCGGAAGCGCAAACAGAGCGTAAGCCGGATGCTTCTTCCCCGGCTCAATACAAAAGCACTTTGCAGGAACCGGAAATGGTGGCGATTGCATCCGGAGGTTTTCAGATGGGCAGTCCGGCCGGTGAAGCCGGACACAAAAAGGATGAAGCCCTGCACGTTGTGCGAATAAAGCCTTTTGAACTGGCGGCAACCGAAACCACCGTCGGGCAGTTTCGCCAGTTTATTCAGGCAACGGGCTATCAGACAGACGCAGAAAAGAATAGCGGCGGGCATGCCGGCTGTTACATCAACCAGGGCAATAATCAATTGGGCTGGCAGGCTGGTGCCAGTTGGAAAAATCCGGGCTTTGCCCAAACGGACGAGCATCCGGTGGTTTGTGTAAGCTGGAATGATGCACGCGCCTATGCGCAATGGCTGGCGCAGACAAGCGGCAAGCCTTACCGTCTGCCGACCGAGTCAGAATGGGAATATGCCGCCAGAGCCGGTACTCACAGTCGCTATAGCTGGGGTGACACAGCCAGCCATGAAAAGGCCAATTATGGCAAAGATGCCTGTTGTGGCGGCATGATAGAAGGTGCAGACCAATGGCCATACACCTCACCGGTGGCATCTTTCGCGCCCAACCGCTGGCACTTGTACGATATGCACGGCAACACATGGGAATGGGTGGCCGATTGCTGGAACACTACTACTCCGGAAGAACCTTTTGATGGTTCAGCGCGCCTGACCGGTGACTGCAGCCGCCATGTACTGCGTGGCGGCTCCTGGTCTGATATTCCGTAAGCGCCAAAGAATCAGCCCTCTTAACCCCATTTCAGAATAATACTTCCTTCATGTTCCAGGGAAGCAATGCCTCGACCTTTTCTAG